>JAAGZN010000331.1 GCA_024206165.1 Bacteroidota bacterium | reverse complement strand
TAAAACAGCAAAAGAATTTCGGTCGGCAATAGACAATTTCTTTTCTAGTACTATACCAATAATAACTGAAAAATTATATAGCAGAATAAATAGTAATTTTCAAATAATTACTAATCATCTTGATATGGAATGAGTATATAAGGTATTTAATTTGTATGGCTTTAAGAATGGTAATATATAAATTATTATATCTTTAAAATTAATTTGTTTTTGTTTCATCAGAACTCCTTGAAGAAGAAATATAATAAAAATATTTTTTTAAAAAAATAGGAATTGTCTAATTATCTTAAAAATGATTTTAGTTTTTTAGGTTCTATTAAAAATATCTTCAAGCATTTCTAGTTCATCACATAACATTTCGCATTTTTTAAAATTGGATAATCTAAAATGAATATTAAATAAAGTAGTAAATATTGAACTAAAATATTTTTTTAAATCTAGATCAAGTTTATAGTTTGATTTATCATTATCAATTTGTTTTTTAATTTTATTTAAGATTAGGAAAAATTCTGAATTTGCTATTTTGTTAAAATTATTAAGATATTCTGCATATTTTATTTTATCCAACTTTTGACTTTGAAAAAGACTAATTGCTTTAGAATATACACTATAGTAGTTTTTAAATATGTTTTTATCTGAATTTAATTTATTTAATCTATTAATTAAACTTAATTTTTCTAAATCTTTTTCCATTAAATCGTTTTTTTTAATTTCTAATTCTTCTATCCATTTAGATTGTATTTTTTTAGCTATTTTATGAATATTATATTTATTTTTTAAAATTTCATTTTCTTTGTCTGTAAATTTTGTAATTTTTTTGAATTCTAGCTGCTTTAGTATTATTTGCATTTTTATAAATTCTAAAAGATTGGGGTTTTCTATTTTATATTTTTTATTATATTTCTTTGCTTCTATCAACATATCAATTGATTTTTGGTATTCTCGAAGCGCTCTTTTTTTGAGATTTTTATTTATATTTTTTGTTACACCAGCTTTTATATACCAATATCTTGAAATTATTTTTAAAACTTCTAAATATTTATTTTGATTACAATATTTATTTGTTAAAAAACAAAAATCATTAGCTGTATTTATTTTTGTTATGATAGGTATTATCTTACCATTAATTATACTTAAAATATTTATGGATACTTTTATTTTTGAAAAAATATTACTTCCTTCTTCTTCTTTATTTAAATTAATTATTATAAGAGTATTTTCTAAAAAATCTAAGAGTTCATTTACTATTTTTAATTCAAGATATATTGATTCAAATTCATTTAATCCTTGAATATTTTTGTTTTCTGAAACTTCCTTTTGTTTAATAAATTCAACTATATTATTTTGTGCTATTTGATTTTTTTCTTTTATATCATTTTCTTTTACTTCTTTATAAAATTTATCAAGGTCATAAATAGCAGTTTTAAAATGTTTATTCTTTTTGCTTGAAATATATTTTATAAATTTAAATAGAGATTTAATTTTAAAATTTTCTAATGCAATATCTATAGGATTTTGATTTGCTTCATTTTCAATTAAAATATCTATTTCGGGAGATAAAGAAAATATATATTCAAAAGTTTCATGATTATTGTTTGTAAGACTATGAATTAATGTATTTCCCTTATCTGTTTTTAATTCAAAAATTAATTTGCAAATTTCTGTATTGTTGTCATCATTAATAAGGTTTAATGGCATTTGTTTTGTTTTATTTTCTATAAAAGGATTAGCTCCATTTTCAATCAAAATTTTCACAGTTTCTTTTGAATTTATACATTTATGAAGAGGAGTGTCTCCCATATTATCAATAGCATTAATTTCGGCATTATTAAGAATTAGAAATTTAATTAATTTAATATTTTCATTTAACGCGGCATTATGTAAAGGAGTTATATTATTAAAATTTGGAATATTAATAGTTGCTTTATTTTTACTTAGTAATTCACAAACCTCAATATTATTATCATTTAAACAAGCTAAATTTAATGCTGTATTACCATCAATATCTTGGTAGTTAAAAAAATCTAAATTATAATATTTAATAATATATTTGACTAATATTTTTATTATTTCTTTATGTCCAAATAAAGCGGCCAAATGCAATGAATTTTTTAAAGTAGCCCTTTTTTTGCTATTAATAAGATTTACATCATGTTTTAAAAGGAGTTCAACAATATTATATCTATCAAAAATAACTGCATTTAAAATGGCATCATTATCTTGATTATCTCTTAGTTTAGGATTTGCTTTAAATTTTAATAATAATTTAAAAAATTTTTCTTTGTTTTTTTTAATTGCTAGTAATAGAGGATACTCTTGTTCATTGAGTTTATTATTTGGATTTACTTTACTTTTTAATAATTTTTTTATTTGCTTAGTATCGTCATTATTGATTGCAGTAGAAAGATTATTTAATTTATCCTTTTGATTTTTTTTCTTTTTAGAGGATTTAATTTTTTTCTTTTTTCTGTTATTATGAATTCTTTTTTTCTTGATATTTTGATTTTTTTGAACTTTTATATCTTTTGTTATCCTATATGCGCTTAATAGTAATTTGCCATTTTTATCAACACCATCACACCATATTTTTTGACCTGCTATATGAGGATGAGATTTTATATGTTCATTAAACAATAATTTAGTTAATTCAGAAAAAAAGTTTTTATATTCTATATTTTGTTTTAAATTAATTTTTTCTAACAATTTAAGCTTTATATCATTATTAAAATCTAGAAATGTCAAATCATCATCGTCATCTTTATTTATGCTTTTAAAAAAATCATTTATAAATTTATATTTATTATTGAGTTTAAGCTTTAAATTTTTAACTTTCATTCTATTTATTCTATCTGAAAAAGAACAAAAGCTTATAAGTGTTGAATACAAGAATATAAGGAAATACTTAAGCATATTATTTATTTTATTTTATGCAATAATAAATTTATATAAGAGAATCTCAAAATTTTTGGTATATAAAGTTTTGCTTTATATGAAATAACTTATAAATGAAAAATTATAGAATAAATTACTAAATTTGAATATTATTTGTTTTCAAAAATTAATTATGAAAATTATGAAAAATTTAACTTTAATCATTTTATTATTAACTATAAATTGCGGCAATCCAGATCCTGAAGGATCAAACAATAATAAAGTAAATAAAGACTCTGATAATATTGAACAAAATATAAGTAATAATTTAAATGAAGATAATACCGAAACAGAACCAACGCATGAGAATCTTCCAATAAAAGATAATGATGAACAAAAAGATACACAAATTGACAATAATTTAAATGACTCAGTAGAAAATGAAAATATTAATACAAGTCAGAAAAATCAAAACAAAGGGAACTCAGAAATCAGAATAACGCCAGTAAATGAAGATAAAGATGAAAACAAACCAAAAATAAAAGCAAAATGGATAAATAATAAAAATGATAAAAGTCAAATAATAAATTATACTATAAATTTATGTGAAGGCAGTGTAGTATTTTTTGAAGGAGACGCTATTGTTAATGCAGCTAATGAAGGATGTCTTGGAGGAGGTGGAGTCGATGGAGCTATTTCAACGGCAGGTGGTGATATTTTGTATAGATTACGAGAAGAAATTCCTTTAATTTCAGGTTCAAAACATGTTAGATGTCCAACAGGAGAAGCTAAAATAACTGAATCTGGCAAAAATGATAGCCCTCAAAACAATGTAACTAATAAAAATACTCTAAAGTCTGATTATGTAATACATGCTGTTGGACCTAATTATAGCACAATGAGTAAAGATAAATTTGCAGATGCAGATATTTTATTAAAGAAAGCATATGTTTCAACTATGAAGATAGCAAAAGATAATAATTTAAAATCAATAGGTTTTTGTTTATTATCATCAGGAATCTTTGCTGGTAGTAGATCTGTTGAAGATATTATAAAAATCGGTGTAGAAGCTATAAAAGATAATGTTTATGATGGTGCTGAAATCTATTTAATAGCTTATAAAAAAGAAGAATTTCAGAAACTTCAAAAAGTTTTGAATATTATTTTTAATTTACCTACTGAAACTTTTGAATAAATATATTGAAAAGTACTTTTTTGAGATTTTCATAAAATTATGTTATAAAAAAGACTTTATAATATTAGAGAAACAGAAACTAACTCGATTTTATAATATGTCAAAATGGTAAAAGAATAGATAATATCAAGATGTAGCTTATTTGATTGGAATAAGAATCATCGTAATAATTGTACTCAATTTGTATGATTATGATTGATAATTAAGAGATAAAAAAGATCATAAATTATTAATTGTTATCTTACATATAAAAATATAAAAAAGATTATATTATTTCAATTTTGAGAGGACTTGATATTTAACAATTTATATTCACATCAAATAATCACATACATAATTAGATTAAGAGTATTATTTAAGTTTATATTCAGTAAAATTTTAAAAATAAGACTTACTGAAAATGAATTTGTTTAAAACACTTTTAAGAAAATATTATATTATTTTTAGTTTATTATTTATGGCTTCTTGTGCATTAAAAAGTTCTAATACTATATATATGCAAAAGAATAATGACAGAATAAAATTTGCTGATGTTAATATTGAAAATGAAGATTATAGCTATTTTAAATTAAAAAAAATAAAAATTCCTGAAAATAGTAATATTAGAGTGTGCCCTTATGAATTTTTATCAGAGTCGATTAGAAGAAAATTACCATTACCTAAAGGTAAACTATGGAATAGTATAAGTACAAATATTCAATATTTTTCAGATGATGTTATTTTACCAATTGTAGAATTTGTGTTAGGTCCGCATTGGAGTGATTCTTTAATAATTATTCAAACTAATAATCATAATTATGATAAAATAAAAGTAAAAGAAGAAAAAATAGAAATAGAGGAAAAGTATGAAACTAATGATATTAAAGCATACTATGAAGATGAGATAGGCCATATAATTTTTACAAAAAAGAATTTATCAGAGCTTCGAATAAGTGATTTAGAATTAAAAGAAACAAATTATTATAAAAAGCTAGAAGAAATGCAAAAAGTCAAAGAATATCATTTGAGAAACTTAGATAAAGATTCGGATAGTTTAATTGGAAAGGTTTCCAGAAAAATAGCTTTATCTAGTGATTACGTTAAATGTCAAAAAAAACTTAATAATATTAATTTTAATTCTATACCTGTGATTTCAGATTTTATTAATGAATATAATTTCGAAGTACAAAGAGGACAAGCAAATATTGAAAATATCGATTTATTAGAATTTAATAAAATATTAGGTTTAAATGTAATATATTTTAAAGATCATGTAAAAATCTTTTATGGTATGATTATCAATAAGAGTGATAAAAAAGCTTTCTTTTTTCCATTATATATTGATACGATAAAGAAATTTGAAAAGTTTGAAAATTGTAAAAAATATATGAATAAAAATGAAATCTCAAGAAATAATGATTATTACAAATTTAAAGAAGATATAGATAGAGTTGAAGAACAAAATAAATTAATAAAAGACAATAAAATATTATGTTGTATTTCTAAGTATGTAAGTGCTCATGAAAGAGAGTATCAAAAAAGTGATTTTGGACTCGAAAGAATAGTTCCATTAACTTATAATTTATCAGATGTATCATATTTAAAGTTATTATTTAATGTATCTGATAAAGAATTATTAATATTTAATTCTTTTAAATATTTAAAGACTGAGGATAATAAATCTGAAATTGAAACCTGTAATGATAATAATGATATATCTCAAGAATTTCATAGAATGAGAAGAAGAGTTGAAACTGGATATAATTATGACTTTGATAATGAAAAAGAAATTATAAATAAAAGTATATCAAATACAAGAAGAGAAATTTCTGAAAATATTACAAGAAATGAGGATTATGAAAGAACCAGTATTTTTAGTTTTAATATAAATGCTTCTAAAAATTATATTAATTTTAATTTAACTCTTAAAAAACCCAAATTTAATATTTTTAATTTTAGTCTTGGACTTTTAGTGGTAGTGATTTTGATATTTGCAACTTATTATGGTTTTTATTTAATGATTAATTTATCCTAATTTTTTTCTAAATAATTAAGTCTTTAAATAAGTTATAGTTTATTATTTTTTAATGAAATTAATATTTTTAAAAGCTTGCTTTTAGAGTTTTTATTAAGTCCTTTATAGTTATTTTTCAATAAATCATTAATTTTTAGCAAAATATTTTATAATATTCTCTTAATATATTTTTTCTCATTTATACTAATCATAGATGAAATGTATCTGAAACCTTTTGATTTCAAAGAGTAGTGACCGATTATCAGATATTCTTCAATTGGAAGCAGTATATCATGATATATTGCAACAAGCTAAATAAATCTAGAAATTAATACATAACCATGAAAAATTACGATATTTTAAAGATAATTATAATGATTATCTTTTTTGAGTCTTGTTCAAATAAGATATCAAAATTAGGAATGCATAATAATAGTAATAAAGATAAATTAAGCAGGGGAATAGATTTAGAACAAAAACGGTTTGATTTATTTTTTTCAGGCTATTTAAGAGATATAAATAAAAATATAGAAAAGTATAACTTTGCCTCTGAAGCACCTGATATAATATTAAAATATCATTTTGAAAAAAAATCCATTTCATTATGTAATAAAAAAGGGAAGATTAGAAAAATTTATACTCTCTAAGTATGATGTAAATTATATTTCAAATAGAAATATAATAAATGCTCCATATGTAGCCTGTCAAACTGGAAATATTAAACTAACCAAATATCTTATCGAAGATCTATACTTCTTCCATTTGAAGATTAATAAATAATTTTCGATATTAGGAAATGTAATAAAATAACTTGGATAATATGATATTAGTGTTATATTTAGGTATGACACAAAAAGAAAAAGAGCTTACAAAAATTCGAAACAAATATTTATCAATAAAAAGTTGTTTAAGCGAGAAAGGACGTCGT
>JAAGZN010000330.1 GCA_024206165.1 Bacteroidota bacterium | reverse complement strand
ATGTGGATTATTGATAACTTTTAATTATTTTAATTTTTAATTGCTAAAAGTTAACAACATTCCACATCTAATATTAATATTATTATAAAAATAAAAAATTAATTTTATTTCGCTTAGACAGACTTGCGTTTACAGACCCTATTAACAATTTATACTATTCTTTAACTTTCATATTCTGGAGCAAGAGACATAAGAATAACTTGAGAATTTTGATTTGCTTCTTTATTTATTTTTTCAAGAATACAATAATATATTATTATTAAAATAATGCATGAACATAAAATGCTAGCAGAACACCCAATTACCAAGGGTAATAACCACCATAATATATCATTATCATCTTTTGTTTGCTTTTCTGAAGGGAATATACATTCAGTATTTTCTGATGCATTACAATTATTTATATTTTCACAAAAGCTATTGTTAAAAGATTCTCCACAAGTACTATCATTAAAAGCTCTAGATACAGAACAGATACAACAACCTGGTGTATTAGTACAATTTGAATTTGGAGGGAGAATTTTACAATCTTTTGTAGGGCTAATCGTTGTGTTGAATGTATTAGGATTTAATGTTGGACTCTGTGTTTCTTGAATTAATGTTGGATTAGGGGTAGTCGGTTGAGGAGTAGTAGGACTGGGAGTAGTAGAAGTAGTGGAAGTAGAAGTAGAAGTAGTAGGACTGGGAGTAGTAGAAGTAGTGGAAGTAGAAGTAGTAGGACTGGGAGTAGTAGAAGTAGTAGAAGTAGAAGTAGTAGGACTAGGAGTTGTTGATGTTACTGGACTTTGTGTTGTTGTTGAATTAAAAATATCACATTCACTATTACCATCTGAACATGGATTTGATACTTGTGGGGCAACAGGAGCAAAAGACACAAAAAGCGAATTGTTAACACTTGCAACACCATTAGTAATATTCAGCAAATATTGCCAAGTATCAATTGTCCAATGGTCTCCTAGTAATCCGCTTTCTAAATCTAAATCAACTCCATCTAGATTATTTTCAATTGCAAATTCTGCTAGTCCTCTTCCCCATTCTTCAGCACTATAACCTAAAGGGTAAAGAGGTCCAAGTTGAGTACCTTCTCCTCCACCACTTACTAAAACTCTAGTTCCAGGATAATCTTGATGAATACTTTCAATAATTTCTTTTTGTCTAGAATCGCTGATAGAAGACCAGTCTAAAGCCCAATCTAAAACGCCTTTTCCACTATCTAAATCCCAAAAACCTAAGATAAGAATATTAAAACCTGCTGCTGCATATGATCGCAATACTGATTCTGCATTATTACCATTATCATCAACTAATTCAGCATAGTAAGTTATTGTGCAAGGAGCATTCCAGACAATGCCCGGGGCACCTGCAGCAATATAAATTGATCTATATGGAACGTTGATATTTGCAAAAATACCATTTACTAACTGATTATTGTTGATATTACCTTGATCACAATAACTTGCCGACCAAAACATATAACCACCCCAAATTATACCATCATTTTGAGCTTGTGTAAAATTGTTATTCAAATTTTGCATTGATACATAGTCATGGTAATATCCTGCTGGTGGAGTTAATGGTTTACCTACTAAACTAATATTTCTCAAATATTCTGGAATCTCCCCATAAACTAGACTAATATAAGCTTGTTGTTGTAGTATTGATGCAGATTGAACCATATTGCTTGGTCCTCCAAGTGAATCTGTAAATATACTTCCATAATTTGTGTAATAATTATTTGAACTGTAATATTGTATATTATAAATAATACCATTTGGGAAAAGAGGGACTAAAGTATCTGGAGGATATAGAAGAAAATTTAATAATTGTAAATAGAATCCAACGATTCCAAAATCATCCTCAATTTGCAATCTCCGTCTATTGATTTCAAAAGTATCTTCAATTTGTAACCTGCGCTTATTTTCAGCAAGTATACATACAGCATTCGGAGCTAAATTATTACAGGCTGTTTTTGAATCACAAAATGTTGTGCAATCTAAATACTCGCAAATACAACAATTTGAATCATCTATACATTCTAAAGATGATAATGATTTACAAATGTCTCCAGAGATTGTTATATTATTTTGCGAATCCCAAGTAGAATTAAAAGCATTTGTTTGTGATATTAATGAACTAAAACAAAGAAACTTTAATAAACTTTTTGAGATATTATTATTTTTTATAAAGTTATTAAATGATGAATATAAATTGCTTGGTATTTTTTGAGAATAATTAATTATTGAACTTTTCAATCTATTAAAATTTGATTGCCATAAACTGGATCTATCTTTATTTATTTTGGAATAAGTTTTTTGTACAATATTATTAGAATTCACATTTTTTAATTGCATATTTTTGTTACAACCAAAAAAACAGCAGATAGCAATAATTAAGATAATTTTATTCATAATTAAAATATATAATTTTAAATTTGCAAAATGTCATCAAATTTTCATTATGCAAATTAACTATAGAAAATTTTAATCAAAAATGTTTTTATTATGTTTTTTATATTCTTTTTTATATTCTTGATAAAGATTTGTTTTTGTAATTATTAGGCATATTAAGTATAAAGAAAGGAATATATTATCCACATAATTATGAATTTTAAAATTCTAGATGATTTATTTAAATGAGTTTTGAGTTAATTATTTGAATTATCTGATATCATTACCACTTTTATAATCAAATGACCAAAGATATTTTCCGTTGATAATTTCGATCAATATTACAAGATATTTTTTATTTATTATCTTTGTATTATCTAAAATATTCAAAAATTAGAATTTAAATGAGATTATATTTTGATAATGCATCCACAACAAAACTAGATCCTAAAGTAGTTGATATAATGGAATATGCATTAAGAAATTTATATGGTAACCCTTCTTCATTACATAGATTAGGTAGAGAAGCCAAACATGAAATAGAAAAATCAAGAAAGAATATAGCTGAAATATTAAATACAAACCCTGATAGAATAATATTTAATTCCGGAGGCACAGAAAGCAATAATTGGATTATTAAAAAATCAATTAAAGATTTGGGAATTAAACATATCATTACATCTAAAATTGAACATATGGCTGTTTTGAATCCATTATATGAACTTGAAAAAAATAATATTATTCGAATCTCAAATGTAAAACTAAATTCTTTGGGACATATTGATTATTTAGATTTAGAACAAAAATTAAAAAATATAACCGATAAGACTTTCGTAATATTAATGCACGCAAATAATGAAATTGGTAATATCTCTGATATAAAATTGATTGGAGAACTTTGTAAAAAATATAATGCTTTATTTCATTCTGATACTATTCAAACTATGGGATTTCATAAATTTGATTTAAGTACAATAAATTTAGATTTTGCATTATGTTCAGCTCATAAATTACATGGTCCTAAAGGAGTAGGATTTATTTATATAAATGATAAAATTAAATTAAATCCCTTGATAAGTGGTGGAGAACAAGAATTTGGATTAAGAGGTGGTACCGAAAACTTAATTGGAATAATTGGCTTGGGTAAAGCTTTTGAGATTGCTTATGAGGATTTGAATAAAAATGAATTATATATTAAAAAATTAAAAAATAAACTAATAAATGAACTTAAGAAAGAAATTCCTAAAATTAAATTTAATGGAGATTGTGAAAATTTAGATAAAAGTTTAGATAAAATTGTTAACATTAGAATTCCCAATAATATTGACCAAAATATAGCAATATTAAAATTAGATATGAAAGGAATAGCAGTTTCATCAGGAAGTGCTTGTTCAAGTGGAACAATTAAAAGCTCACATGTTATTGATAATATTAATAAAAATGAAGGTGTAAATATAAGAATCTCACTCAGTAAATTTAATACAGAAGAAGAAATATCTAAATTAGTAAAAGCTTTGAAAGATTTATTTTAGAGCTAAGGAGATGTTTTATTATTTTTTCATTTTGTTGAGAATTATCTGAAGAAAACTCTTAGCTTCTTTCAATTCTGTAATCATATCGATAGGAAGTGGATTTTGTTTTCTTTTTTTAATTAAATTCTTAACACCTTTTAAAGTATATTTATCTTCTCTAATCAATTTTTTTATATTCTGAAAGACGTCAATATGTTTTTGTTGGTAAATTCTTGTGTTTTTATTTCCCTTCCTCTTTGGTATATATAATTCAAGTTCTTTTTCCCAAAATCTAATAAGAGCAGTAGAAACTCCAAGAACATCGGCAACTTCATTTATTTTAAAATAAATTTTTTTTATTTCATAATTTCCAGTATGCATCTCTTAGATTATTAATAGATATATTTAATCCATTGACATCAAATTTCTTTTTACTAATTTTTTTACTTTAGCATATTGTGCTGTAGTCAAGTCTCCCAAAAAGTAATGAATAGGATTTACATATTTATACCCACCATTAGATTTTTTTTCTAAAATTTCATAATGTAAATGAGGACCAGAACAATGTGTTCCTGTTGCTCCAGATTTCCCAATATTTTGTCCTCGACGAACTCTCTGGCCAGGCTTAACTTTCATAGATCGAAGATGGCAATATCTAGTCATAAATCTACCATGTCTAATCTCTATAGTATTGCCGCCAGTACGAGAATAATATGCTTTTTTAACAATTCCATCAGCAGTAGCATATATAGGAGTTCCACTTAATACTGCAAAATCTTGGCCATTATGCATTTTAAGAATTTTCAAAGTTGGATGTGGACGCATTCCAAAAGAACTACTTATTCTTCTTAAATCTTTATTTTCTACAGGTTGAATGGAAGGGAAGCAAGCAAGTTGATTTGTTTTTTTATTAGCAAGAGTTAATAATTTATCATAAGATTTTGATTGTATATTTAATTTGTGTCTTAACTTATCCGCTTTTTGAGAAACTTTTAAAATTAATTTATTTTTATCTTTATCTATTAAATCCTTATAATGTTCAATACCTCCAATAGAAGGAGTTCTAATTTGATTTGGGATTGGGTCTGAACCCAAAATTACTCTATATACTTGATCATCTTGTTTTTGCAATTCATTGAGCCTATTTTCTATATTGCTCATATCTTGCATTACTAATTCATATCGTGTCTTTAAGTTATTATTTTCTTTCTTCAATAAAACAACCTTTTTAGAATCAAAATAATTTTCCCTTGCATAAGTAATGATTGTTGTTAAGCATAATATAAAAGAAGCTGATTTTATAAGTTTTAGAAAAAGACTTTTTTTAGTTAATGAGATTTCCTTATATGTGCAAGAATCTTGGTCGTAATAGTATTTTATCTTTGCCATCTTAATTTTAATAAATTACTCAAAAAGTAAACTGTCTTTTTAAAAATCACTATTCTTAATTTCTCCATAATTTATAATCCAAAATGTTAATTCTAAATTATTAGACAAATCTGATGTTCTTAATATACAGTTTACAAAACTTTATCGAAAACTAAAAAAGTTAATATAAATTTAGTCTTCTATATAAATAATAATTGATACTTTGTTTTATGTAATAACAAAAATCAATGACATTAACATGTAATATTATGATAAATTTATCATAAATCAAAGAATTTATAAGCAAATATTTACATTGATTTGTAATAATAGTATCTTATTTTACAGATTATCCAAAACAAGTCAATAAGCATATAAACAATTTTGAATTGATAAAGAATTATATTTTAAATGTATTAATACAACTTATATTAAATAAATTAAACTACAATATAAATATTTACCAAAGTTAATTCTCATGTTAAATTAGAAATGATTAATTTTAAAATTAAAAGAACTAAAAATATAGCTTCGATTGAAGAATATCTGATATTAAGAAGCGTTTATTAAAGAAAGAGCATAAAAATATTAATTAGGATGAATGTAAAAGAAATCAGAAAAGCCTTTATAGATTTTTTTAAGAATCATAAACATTATAATGTTGAACCAGCTCCTCTAGTAAATAAAAATGATCCTACATTAATGTTTACAAATGCAGGCATGAACCAATTTAAAAATTATTTTTTAGGAGACGCAACACCAAAACATAAAACAATTGTAGATTCCCAGCCCTGCTTAAGAGTATCAGGAAAGCATAATGATTTGGAAGATGTAGGTATAGATACTTATCATCATACACTCTTTGAAATGCTAGGAAATTGGTCTTTTGGAGATTATTTTAAAGAAGGAGCTATTAAGTTTGCTTGGGAATTACTGACAAACATTTATAAAATACCCAATGATAAAATTTATATAACCATATTTGAAGGAGATAAAAGAGATAATTTAAAGCCAGACTTAGAATCTTTAGAAATATGGAAAAATTATATAAGTGAAGAAAGAATTATATATTGTTCTAAAAAAGATAATTTTTGGGAAATGGGAGAAACAGGTCCTTGTGGTCCTTGTTCTGAAATACATGTCGATATTAGATCTAAAGAAGAAAAAGAAAAGCTTGATGGCAAAAAATTAGTCAATAAAGATCATCCCCAAGTCATTGAAATTTGGAATCTAGTATTTATACAATATAACAGGTTGTCTTCTGGGAAATTAGAAAATCTACCAGAAAAACATGTTGATACAGGAATGGGATTAGAAAGACTAGCAATGGTTCTTCAAAATAAAAAATCAAATTATGATACCGATGTATTTTCTGATTTAATAAATAAAATTTGTGCTGAAGCAAATATAAAATATGGTCAAAATCAAAAAGTAGATATTGCAATAAGAGTAATTGCAGATCATAGTAGAGCGATAACTTTGGCAATAGCAGAAGGATTATTACCATCAAATAATCAGGCTGGATATGTAATAAGGCGAATTTTGAGAAGAGCTGTAAGATATGGATATAGTTTTTTGAAATTTGAAAAACCCTTTCTATTTAAATTAGTTCCAATAATAGCTAAGCAATTTGAAGACTTATTACCTGAAATTATTAAGCAAGAACTTTATATAAGTAAAGTCATTAAAGAAGAAGAATTATCTTTTATAAATACATTAAGTCAAGGAATTAAAAGATTAAATCACGCAATTAAAAATACAAAAAATAATATCATAGATGGGACAAAAGTCTTTGAGCTCTATGATACTTATGGATTTCCTCCAGATCTCACTGCAGTAATTGCTAAAGAAAATAATTTAGATATTGACATTACAGGTTTTGAAGCTTCAATGAACAAACAAAAATTAAAATCCAAGACTGATGCTCAGAATGAACAAGAAGATTGGGTCATTTTAAATAATAAAGAAACAAAATTTGTTGGATATGATAGCTTAGAATCAAAATCTAAAATTATTAAATATCAAAAAGTTAAAGAAAAAAATAAATCATATTATAAAATAGTTTTAGATATTACGCCTTTTTATCCAGAAGGAGGAGGGCAAGTTGGAGATACTGGATATTTAGAATTTGGCAATAAAAAAATAGATGTTTTTAATACAAAAAAAGAAAATGATGTAATAATACATTATGCTGATAACATACCTGAAAATCCAAATATTGAAATTTTTTGTAAAGTAAATGAAGAAAAAAGAATTTTAACATCCAATAATCATACAGCTACACATCTTATGCATGCAGCATTGATAGAAGTATTAGGAAAGCATGTTTCGCAAAAAGGATCTTTAGTAAATGATAAATTATTAAGATTTGATTTTTCTCATTTTGCAAAACTAACAAATGAAGAGATAGAAAAAATCGAAACTATAGTTAATGAAAAAATTAGACAAAATATAAGTTTAGAAGAAAAGAAAGATATTGAAAAAGAAAAAGCTATTATAATGGGGGCAAAGGCATTATTTGGTGAAAAATATGGAGATAAAGTTAGAGTAATAATATTTGATAAAAACTTTTCAATAGAATTATGTGGAGGAACACATGCAAAATCAACTTCCAATTTAGGTATTTTTAAGATAATATCTGAAAATTCAGTTGCCTCGGGAGTTAGAAGGATAGAAGCAGTAACTTCCAAAGGGGCTCAAGAATATATAAATAAAAAAATATCAATTATAAATGCTATTGAAATATTAACAAAGCATCCTAAAGATATAGTTAAAAATATAGAACAGCTTATTGAAGAAAAAAACAACGTCAAGAAAGAATTAGATAATATTACTTTACAACAATTAAAATCTATAAAATTAGAACTCAAACAAAAAATACAAAAAAAAGAAAATCATAATTTCTTAATAGCTAAAATTAAAACTTATAATAGTGAATCTTTAAAAAAATTATGTTTTGAATTAAAGAATGAATATAATCCTATAATTATAATTTTAGCAGCTGAAATAAAACAAAAAGCTCAAATAGCTGTTATGATATCTGATAATTTAGTAGAAAAACATGATTTGGATGCTAGAAAAATTATTAATAAATTATCTAAATTGATAAATGGAGGAGGAGGAGGACAAGAATTTTTTGCTGTAGCTGGAGGTTCTAATTTAAAAGGACTCGATGATGTAACAATTCAATCAGAACAGTATATGAAAGAGCTAAGTATATAAGAAACATAAAAAATCAGTGTAATTTAAGTAACATTAAAACTAATAGTATACTAAGAAGTAATTATTATATACTGCTTCCAATTGAAGAATATCTGATAATCGGTCTTTTCTATATGAAAATAACCGGTTTTAGATACATCTTGATATAGGTCTAGTATAACATTATATTTTTATAATAATGGGAAAATTATTATTCATAGGTCATCGAGGAACAAATGTTGATGCAGATGAAAATACCATTGATGCTTTTGAAAAAGTGATAGATTATGGTGCTGATTATATTGAATTAGATGTTAGGCTATCAAAAAATAAGAAAATCTTTGTAATACATAACCCGAAAGTGGATGAAACTACTGATGGTTTTGGATATATTAAAGACTTAGGCTCAACCGAAATTAAAAAGTTTAAAAGTTATAATTTTAAACAAAAGATACCAACATTTGAAGAAGTTATCACTAAATTTAAAAATAAAACAAAATTTATTATCGATCATAAAGAAAGGAATTTAACTCCTTTAATTTTAATAATATTAAAAAAACAAAATTTATTAAATGGCTCTTTGATTTGTTCAGCTAATTTTAAAGACCTCCAATTAGCAAAACAAAAATATGAAAATTGTAAAATCTGTTATGTCGTTTACAGAAAAAAAAGACTATTTGATATCTTAAATAGTATAAAAAATAAAACATTTCCTTTTAAAATAGATATGTTAAGTCTCTCTTACAATTTAGCTTCAAAAGAAATAAATAAAATATGTAAAGAAAATGATATATTAACTTTAGCTTGGGGATTTAGATATATCAAAACGGATCCATTAGATGTTATTAAGGAAATGTAATAAAATAACTTGGATAATATGATATTAGTGTTATATTTAGGTATGACACAAAAAGAAAAAGAGCTTACAAAAATTCGAAACAAATATTTATCAATAAAAAGTTGTTTAAGCGAGAAAGGACGTCGT
>JAAGZN010000329.1 GCA_024206165.1 Bacteroidota bacterium | reverse complement strand
GATGTGGATTATTGATAACTTTTAATTATTTTAATTTTTAATTGCTAAAAGTTAACAACATTCCACATCTAATATTAATATTATTATAAAAATAAAAAATTAATTTTATTTCGCTTAGACAGACTTGCGTTTACAGACCCAATGATTCCTCAATGTTTTAGTTATTTTTAATAGTATTAATTTTTTTCATAATATAAAGTGCCACAAACATTAAAATTTAAAAATTTATTAACTGCCAATTTAATATCTTTAATATTTACTTTTCTTATTTTATCGATTTCCTCATTAATAAAATTTATATTTCCATTAAGTTCACCCATAGCTAATTCTTGAGATGCATTAAGCATATCCATTTCAGAAAAATTAATAAATGCTTCTGATTGATTTTTAACTTTTTCTAATTCAGAATTTGAAATCTCATGACTTTTAAGTTCATCAATAATTTCATTAATAGCAGAGTCTACATCTTCAAAAGTAACTTTATCATTTAAAAATCCTGCAATAATTAATAAACCGGTATCCACAGAGCCTGTAACATAAGAATTTATTCTATTAAAATACCTTTTTTTATTAACTAAGTTTTCATAAAGTCTTGAAGATTTACCTGCACCCAAAATATTACATAATAAATCTACTGAATAATAATTATCTTCAAATCTTCCCGGAATATGATATGCTTTATAAATAGCATTCGAAGGAATATTTCTCTTAAAATGCATTTTTCTAGGTTTATCTAAAATAGGCTCTTTTGGTAATTTTCTGATATATTCATTCCCTTGTTTAATATCTCCAAACCACTTATCAACTAAGCCTTCAATTTTATCTTCAGTTATTCCTCCAGAAATGACTAAAACAGCATTATTAGGTTTATAAAATTTATTAAAAAAGCTTTTAACATCATCCATAGTAGCATCATTGACATGGCTAATATGTAAACCAATTGTAGGCCATCTATAAGGATGTTTTTTATACATCATTGAGCATAAATTTCTCCAATAATCTCCATAAGGTCTATTTAAGCCCTCTTTATATTCTTCTGTAACAACCTTTTTTTGAATATCTAATACTTTGGGATTAAAAGAAAGCTCTAACATCCTATCAGATTCTAACCATAAAGCAGTTTCAATGTTACCTTTTGGTAATAAACAATAATAATTAGTTACATCAAAAGAGGTATAAGCATTATTAATACCACCTACTTTTTGTAAAATGGAGTCATAATTAGAAATGTTCTTAGATCCACCAAACATCAAATGTTCAAAAAGATGAGCAAAACCAGTTTTATTAGATATTTCATCTCTAGATCCTACATCATACATTATATTTATTCCAACAACATTACTATCTCTATCGGGATAGACAATTACTCTTAAGCCATTGTTAAGCGTGAACTTATTATATTTTATCATTAATTATTGTTAATTTATATTTTAATACTTCCCTTTAAATATAATTTGAAAAGTAACTTTGCAAAAATTATCAAATATTTTTTAATATTTAAAATTTATTTATAAACTTGTAAGTCTAAATTTAACTATCATTGAGATAAATAAATTATGAAACCTACGAAAGATAAGTTTAACATAAAAGATAAAAGTATCAAGCTTTTCATATCTTCTAATAAAAATAAAACGATCTCCCATATTTCATATCAAAATTACTATTATTCTTATACCTATATATCTTATTAAATTTTATATTTCTAAACAATTTCTTAAAATAATTAATATAAGTGGATTACCATATTATAAAAATAGAAATTGTAAATTTTATCATACTATTTCGTTCAATTAAATTATATTAAACTATGAAAAAATCATCTATAGAAAGTCTAATTATTGTTTTTTTGATGACAATAATATTGCTAAGCTCTTTCTGTTATTTACATCTCCCTCCTCATGTAGCATTATTATTTTGTGTAACCTTAGTATTATTCTATGGAATTTATAAAAAAGTAAAATGGGATGATTTAGAGGATTCAATGGCTAAAAATATTTTTGAAGCCTTAAAGCCTATATTCTTATTAGCATGGATAGGTATATTAATTTCAGTATGGATGATGAGTGGGACAGTTCCGTCAATATTATATTATGGCCTAAAATATATGTCCTCAAAATGGTTTTATATCAATTGTATAATATTATGTATGATAACTTCTACCTTTAATGGAAGCGCAATAACAACAGTTTCAACTATTGGAGTAGCATTAATAGGAATTGCAGAAGGTATGGGGTTGCCACTTAACGTTACCGCAGGTGCAATAATATGTGGATCTTGTTTCGGAGATAAATGTTCCCCTCTATCAGAAACTACTAATCTAGCACCTGGAATTTTAAAGGTTAATCTTTTTACTCATGTTAAAAATTTAATATGGACAACAGTGCCTGCTATGACAATAACATTTATTATTTTTGGATATTTTGGATTTTATACTTCGGCATTAAATTTAAATTCAATAAATATTTTAAGTAATGAAATTAGCGAATATTTCAATATATCTATTTTTACTTTATTACCACCCTTATTAGTTATGCTTTTAGCAATTAAAAAAGCTCCTGCAATGCCAACATTTATTTTAGGTATATTATCAGGATTGATAATTACTGCTATAATTCAAAAAGATTTTAATATTGCGCATTGGGCAAAAGTTATGCAAAATGGCTTTGTTTTAAAAGATTGTCACAATCCTTTGATATCAAAATTAGTAAATAGAGGAGGACTACAATCTATGATGTGGAGTATTTCGTTAGTGGGAACGGCGCTGGCTTTAGGGGGAGTTTTAAAAAAAACAGGAATTATTGATAATCTATTATCGCTATTTGTAAAAGGATTAACTTCAAAAGGAATGATAACTTTAGCTGCATCTATTTCTTGTATTTTAGTTAATTTTTTATGTGGAGAACAATTTTTATCAATATTATTACCTGGAAAAGCTTTTGAAAAAATATTTAAAGACAATAAGATACCGCTTAAAAATCTTTCAAGAACTTTAGAAGATTGTGGAACATTAGTTAATCCACTTGTGCCTTGGGGTGTTGCAGGTGCTATATATACAGGTGCTTTGGGGATTCCAGTTTTAGAATATTTGCCATATGTTTATTTCTTATTTATTTCTCCTATTTTTACAATTTTATTTGGATTCTTTAATATTGAAAAATTTATTAAGGGAATATTTAAAAAATAATTATAAATAGAAATAATTTAATAGATAAGATTAAATTTAATTTAAGGTCATTAAGTATTTAGAAAAAGCCAATAACTTTTGTTCTTCAAAATCATTGGCACAAACTTGTAAGCCAATTGGGAGTCCATTTTTATCTTGGCCATTAGGAATAGAAATAGCAGGTATTCCAGTCACAGAAGCTGGAACAGTATATAAATCAGATAAATACATTGAAATTGGATCTTTGTGAGCATTGAGTTCAAAGGCAGTGGTTGGAGTAGTAGGCATCAAAATAAAATCATGAGATTGAAAGATCTTATTGAAATAATTTTTAATAATATTTCTAACCTTTTGAGCTTTGCCATAATAAGCATCATAATAACCTTCACTTAAAACTGAAGTTCCTAATAAAATTCTACGCTTAACTTCAATACCAAAACCTTCAGTTCTAGTTAAAATATACATAGACTCAAGATCGGTAGCATTGGGGCTTCGATATCCATATCTGATACCATCATATCTTGATAAGTTAGCACTTGCTTCAGCTGTAGTCAAAATATAATATAATGGTAAAGTATAATCTAACATTGGAAAACTAAGTTCTGTTACTTTATGTCCTTTAGATTTTAAAATCTCTATTTTCTTTTTTATTGATTCTTTAATTTCAATATTTAAACCATTATGGCTTAAAGTTTCTTTAAAATAGACAATACTAGCCTTTTCATTAAATTCTAAATTATCAGAATATTTTAAAGGTTTTCCAATATAGGAAGTATTATCCAATTCATCTTTGCCGGCAACAACTTCTAAAATTTTAGCACAATCTTCAATATTTTGAGACAAAATTCCAACAGTATCAAAAGAGGACGCGTAAGCAAGGACTCCAAATCTTGAAATTCTTGAATAAGTAGGCTTTAAGCCAACTATCCCACAAAAAGCAGCAGGTTGACGCACGGACCCCCCTGTATCAGTACCAAATGAAACATGACACATACCAGATTTTACTGCAGCAGCAGAACCCCCTGAAGAACCTCCAGAAACTTTAGATTGATCGATAGGATTTAAGACGGGACCATAAAAACTATTTTCATTAGAAGAGCCCATTCCAAATTCATCGCAATTTTGATTGCCAATAATAATTGCATCTTCATTGATAACTTTGTTGATGCAAGTTGCTGTAAGCTTTGAAATAAAGCCTTGTAATATTTTGCTACCACCAGTTACAGGATGATTTTTGTAACAAAATAAGTCTTTGATACCTATAATCATTCCAGCTAGTTTTCCAGCTTTTTTATTATTTATTTTATTTTGAATAGTTTGAGCATTTTGAATAGCTTCATCATCGTAAACATTAATGAATGCATTCAATTTTTTTTGAAATTCTATATTTTTTAGGCACGTTTCTAAAATAGAATTAATATCCTTAAAATCTTTATTTTCTGAATATGGAGATAAATTTTTCAAATTTTAAAATGTTTTATTGTCTACAAAATTATAAGTAAATATACTTCTTTTCTCGCAAATATACTCGAAATATTTAAAGATGTATTTAAAACAATTTGTTTTTATATATAAAAATTAATTATTATAACATTTTAAATGAAAGCAATATATATACTTGCTAAATTTAAAAATTTTAAATGATAGATTATACTCGACGTATATCCGTTAGATTAGTATGATATAAAAATAAGGGGAAAATTAACTATCTTCTCCATGCTTACTTGATTGACTTTTTAAAGTAAAGAGACTAAGGAAATGTAATAAAATAACTTGGATAATATGATAT
Organism: Bacteroidota bacterium; assembly: GCA_024206165.1. Lineage (GTDB taxonomy): Bacteria > Bacteroidota > Bacteroidia > Cytophagales > Amoebophilaceae > JAAGZN01. Next base: position 101 of record JAAGZN010000329.1, on the reverse strand, counting down.
TAGTGTTATATTTAGGTATGACACAAAAAGAAAAAGAGCTTACAAAAATTCGAAACAAATATTTATCAATAAAAAGTTGTTTAAGCGAGAAAGGACGTCGT
>JAAGZN010000026.1 GCA_024206165.1 Bacteroidota bacterium | reverse complement strand
TGTCCAAATTGACCCAGAGCATGTCAAAGCAGGTCAAAGCAGGCAAGGATGGCGAAAACTGCACGGATTTGAGAGAAGCTGTCCAAATTGACCCAGAGCAGGCCAAAGCAGGTCAAAGCAGGCGAGGATGGCGAAAACTGCACGGATTTGAGAGAAGCTGTCCAAATTGACCCAGAGCAGGCCAAAGCAGGTCAAAGCAGGCGAGGATGGCGAAAACTGCATGGATTTGAGAGAATCTGTCCAAATTGTCCCAGAGCAGGCCAAAGCAGGTCAAAGCAGGCGAGGGTGGTGAAAACTGGTCAGATTTGAGAGAAGCTGTCCAAAGTAACCCAGAGCAGGTCAAAGCAGGCAGACCAGGCGGAGTAGGCAGAGCAGGCGAGAACAGTTCGTACCATTTAGCAAGATTCTTTTCATTAAATGTGAGGGCAGGTCAGGCGGGCGAGAGCAGGCCAGAACAGGTCAATTCTTTGCTTCAAATGCTTGTATGGCCTGACCTTTTTTTACAAATGTTTTCTACCCAAGGCAGATTTTATAAGCTTCAAATTCATGAGAGCAGGTCAAAGCAGGCAGACCAGGCGGAG
>JAAGZN010000328.1 GCA_024206165.1 Bacteroidota bacterium | reverse complement strand
CTTACGAAAAAGGGATAGAAGTTACGAAAAAGGATATGGATGCTATAAACATTAATGGCGACAAATTTCATCCTGAATGGAATTATACCATTGAAAATTCTGCATAGCCAATCGTTTAGGTTATTAAATTACAGATCCTAAATTATAAGTAGGATTAGATTCTGTATTTGGATCATCTCCATTATTACAGCTAATTAAAAAAATTAAAACTAAAACTGAAGTAAAAAATCCTTTTATATCAAACATAATACAAATTTTAAATGATTAAACTAAATACGAAATTCTAAATTAATAAAATATTTGCAAATTTCAAAGAATTTATATTCAAACTGTTTTTTCTTGGTCTTTAGCCTCTTCTATATTTTCTTCTTCTATATCAACTCTAACTTTTTCAACAGAAGCAATTTTATCATTTTCATTTAATCTTATCAATCTAACACCTTGAGTGGCTCTACCCATAGTTCTAAGATTTTTTACCTGCATCCTTATTGTGATGCCTGATTTGTTGATAATCATTAAGTCATCAGCATCTACTACTTCTTTAATAGTAACTAATTTTCCGGTTTTATCAGTAATATTTAAAGTTTTAACTCCTTTGCCACCACGCTTTGTAATTCTATAATTTTGAATGCTTGATCTCTTACCATATCCTTTTTCAGAAACTACTAATAGATCTGATTCTTCATTTTCTATTGTTACCATTCCAATGACATGATCACCTTTAACGCCCAAAGTTATTCCTCTAACACCAGCTGCAGTTCTTCCCATAGCTCTTACATCTCCTTCATTAAATCTTACAGATCTGCCAAAATATGAAGCCATAACTATCTGACTTTCTCCTCCTGTCAATTTAACATCTAATAATGTATCTCCTTCATTTATTGTTATTGCATTAATACCATTAGATCGTGGTCTTGAGAATGCTTCTAAGCTTGTCTTTTTAATTTTACCATTTGTAGTACACATTACTATAAAATGGCTATTTAAATAATCTTCATCTTTAAGGTTAGATACTTTTAAGATACTTTTAACAGAATCATTAGGATCTATTTGTATTAAATTTTGTATTGCTCTTCCTTGAGAAGTCTTACTTCCTTCTGGAATTGCATAAACTTTTTTCCAATATACTTTACCAAATTGTGTAAATACTAAAAGATAGTCATGAGCTGAGGCAACAAAAAGATCTGAAGTAAAGTCGTCTTTTTTAGTACTTACTCCTCGTGCCCCTACTCCTCCTCTGCCTTGAGTTTTATATTCTACTAAAGGCGATCTTTTGATATATCCTTGATTTGAGACAGTTATCACCATAGATTCATTAGGGATCATGTCTTCCATTGTGATATCATCAGCATCATGTTCTATTATTGTTCTTCTAGAATCTCCATATTTTTCTTTAATTTCAATAAGCTCATCTTTAATTATTTGCATTCTTAGCCCATGATCTGCTAAGATAGCCTTTAACTCTTCGATATGCTTTTTCAACTCTTCATATTCTTTTACAATCTTTTCTCTTTCTAAACCTGTTAATTTATGTAATCTTAAATCCAGAATAGCTCTTGCTTGTATTTCAGAAAGTTCATAATTTTTCATTAAAGCAATTCTTGCTTCAGAAGGGTCTTTAGATGCTTTTATTAATGCAATGACTTGATCTAAGTTATCCAGAGCAATAAGATAACCTTCAAGAATATGCATTCTCTTTTCTGCTTGATCTAATTCATATTGAGTTCTTCGTGTTACCACTTCATGTCTATGATCTACAAAATGTAATATTAAATCTCTTAAATTTAATTGTTTAGGTTTTCCTTTTACAAGAGCAACATTATTGACACTGAAGGAAGTTTGTAAAGAAGTATATTTAAATAAATTATTAAGTACAACTGAACTCACAGCATCTCTCTTAAGGTCATAAACTACTCTTAGTCCATCTTTATCAGATTCATCTCTAATATCTGAAATACCTTCGATTTTTTTACCATTAACAAGCATCGCGGTTTTTTCTATCATCAATGCTTTATTGACTGCATAAGGAATTTCTGTAACTATAATTTGCTCTTTGCCATTTGAATTAATATCTATAGTTGCTTTTCCTCTCATTACAATTCTTCCTCTTCCAGTTTGTAAAGCTTCTTTTACTCCTTGATATCCATAAATAATACCTCCTGTTGGAAAATCAGGAGCTATGATATATTTCATTAATTCTTCTATAGTTATTTCATTATTATCAATAAAGGCAAGTATCCCATCAATCACTTCACTAAGATTATGAGGTGCCATATTTGTAGCCATACCTACTGCTATTCCTGAACTTCCATTAATTAATAGATTAGGAATTTTAGCTGGCAAAACTGTTGGTTCTTTTAAAGAATCATCAAAATTTGGAACAAAATCTACGGTATTTTTATTTAAATCGGCGATCATCTCGCTAGAAACTTTTTTAAATCTAGCTTCTGTATATCTCATTGCTGCAGGTTGATCTCCGTCAATTGAGCCAAAGTTACCTTGACCATCAATTAATATATATCTTAAAGACCATTCTTGAGCCATTCTTACCATTGCATCATAAACTGAAGTATCCGAATGTGGATGAAACTTACCTAGAACTTCTCCGACTATACGTGCTGATTTTTTATGAGGTTTATCATGATAAAGGGCTAATTCTTGCATTCCATAAAGAACTCTTCTATGTACAGGCTTGAGTCCATCTCTTACATCTGGCAGGGCTCTTGATACTATCACAGACATTGAATAGTCTATGTATGCTCCACGCATTTCTGTTTCTATTGCTACTGGTATGATATTTGATTCCATAAGTCTTAATAATTATTTAATTTATTCCTAATTTAATTATTATTAAATTGATTATCAAATATGCTTTACTTATATAATTATTTGATAATATTTAAATTGGTGGGTGTAATATTTTATTTATGAATATTGTTTATTTTGAATCATATACTACTTCAGCTAGAAATGATTTTAAATATAAATATATTTATATTATTCTAACATATATGTAATTTATGGAATAATTTTATTATATTTTAATATATATAATATTATAAGTTATGGAAGAAATTAAATATCAATCAGTTCTTACGTGTCCTAAATGTAGTAAAACACAAATAGAAAAATTTTCAGATGTTGATTGTTGTCATTTATCTTTTAAATGCAGAAGTTGCGGATTTGTTATGGAACCAAAGCAAGATGGAACTTGTGCTTTATGTAATTATGGTACAGTTAAATGCCCTGCTACTCAAAAAGATGGTAATGGAATATGTAAGTGCTGTAAAAAATAGATCAGTAATTACTATTAAAGAGATAACTTAAATTAAAAGTTTCTTTTTCTTATTTTGATAATAATGAATGTAAGGATTTAGTATTTTTAGATTTGTTAAAGTTATTAAAATTTAAATTGATATAACTATCCTTATACTTTGAGCTTAAACCAAATATCTTCATCTTTATAACCTAAACTTAGTGTGATTTTAATAAAGGAATTAAAATGAGACATATAAATATAAAATATTACCTATGCATATTTATTCTTCTAAATTTCAAAATAAATACTCAAAATAATTTACCTGATGGCTTTGTTTATTTATCAGATATTGATGATACTATTTATCAAGATATTAGATATGCTTCAAATCATAATTTTGTTGGGAGACCAATTAAAGGATATGAAAAGAATGTTTGTATTTTAACAAAAGAAGCTGCTTTTGCATTATCTAAAGTACAAAAGGAACTTAAACAGATTTATGGCATAAATTTTTCTTTAAAAGTTTATGATGCTTATAGGCCCACTAAGGAAATGTAATAAAATAACTTGGATAATATGATATTAGTGTTATATTTAGGTATGACACAAAAAGAAAAAGAGCTTACAAAAATTCGAAACAAATATTTATCAATAAAAAGTTGTTTAAGCGAGAAAGGACGTCGT
>JAAGZN010000327.1 GCA_024206165.1 Bacteroidota bacterium | reverse complement strand
ATAAAACAGCAAAAGAATTTCGGTCGGCAATAGACAATTTCTTTTCTAGTACTATACCAATAATAACTGAAAAATTATATAGCAGAATAAATAGTAATTTTCAAATAATTACTAATCATCTTGATATGGAATGAGTATATTCGAATTTTTAAACTCAAATTTTATTTTTTCTTTTTTAGGCTCAAAATAAAAATTTTTAATATCATCTTCATTAAAATAATAATCATTATAAACCTCCCTTGAATAACGACCATAACAATCATGTGACTCTAAAATATAATTATCTCTTAAATATGGAGGAAGAATCTCTTTTATTCCTTTTTTATAAATGATACATTCAAAATTGGTTTTTGTATCTTTTATTTTTTTTAGTCTATATCGAGAATTTTCTATAACATTTATTTTAATAGAATTCATTTTATTAATATTTTTACTTTTAAAATTGCAAGTACTAAATATTAAAATTATGCTCATTATTGTAATATAATATAATTTATTTTTCATTTTTTTAAATTTTAGTTTAAAGATTATGTATTATAATTAAATAGCTAATTATATATGAAACTTATAAAAGAAATAATGTGCTTCTTTATACTATTAGATGAATAAGTTTAAATATTAACTTTATAATTATAGAAACATATTAAGTTTAAAGGAATCTAAATATTTTGGAAATTTTAAGCTTAAGTATATAATGACTTGTAAAAATTTTAATTAAATAATGTTTACTAAGAATTTTGAGTAATTAAATATCAAATCCAGGTCTGGAATTATTACCTTTTCTCATAGAATAAATTTTAGGCCAAATACCTTCTCCGCGAGTTACTTTATTAAGCATTCTTTTATAATTTTCTTTTCCAAAAATTTTAATGAATAATTTACGTAACTTAATATCTTTGCCTGTATAATATTCTGTTTTATCTGATTCATCTGTAGCAAATTTGTAAAAATCTTTCCCAGCACTTCCTGGAGGAGAAGAAGGAATTGACATAAATATTTTATTAAATTTAATTAAAAGAGGTTTATAAGCTTCGTATCCTTTTTTATCTTTTCCGACATCTGTCTTTTCTTTCTTAAATATGCCTGATTCATGAAAACCTGGAAAAACAACTTTTACTTTGATATTAAATTGTTCTAATTCGCTTCCTAAAGAATCGGAGAAACCAACAACAGCCATTTTTGTTGATGAATAACCACTAAAAAATGCTAATCCTGCTATAGCATTTGCAGAAGAAACATTTAAAATTACTCCATCTCTATTTTTTCTCATATGTGGAATAAATGCTTTACATACTGCCATTAATCCAAATACATTAGCTTTATAAATATTTTCATATTGTTGCATTGTAGTTGTTTCGACAGGGCCTATTTGTAAAAAGGCTGCATTGTTTATTAATGCATCAATATTTCCAAAATCTTTTATTGCTTGTTTTGATACTTCATTTACTCGATCATAATCTGTTACATCCATTAAATATGTTTTGACATTTTTATATTTCTTAAACATATCTAATAATTTAGGCTTTCTTATTGTTGCTGCTACATTCCAACCTTTTTTAGCAAATTCTTCAACTGTTGCTTTTCCTATTCCACTATTTGCTCCGGTTATGAATACTGTTTTGCATTTTCTCTTTCGTGAACTTGCTGTTATTTCTTTATTTATAATTTTGTTTTCATTAGAAGGTTCTGTTTTTAAGTTACATTGTGCTAAAATAATAAAGTTTATACTATATAAATTAATTAGTATTATTTTTAAAACATTTTTCATTTGAAATTTTATATAAGTCTTATTAATAAATTAATATATTAATCTAAAACTTACAATGATATTCAAATTTTTAACATTGTGATATTAAAGTAAAAGAAATGATTTTAAAAATATAATATAATCCAAGAGTCTTATTGGGTAATAGTAAATTTACCTAACAATAATATTTGAATGCTTTAATACATAAAACATTTCGCCAGGAAGAATAGAATTTAAATAATAAATATTAGATCCATTATCATCTTTTTTAAGTATTAATTGTTGATCTTCAGCATCAAAAATTTCTTTGATATATTTTAAATTTGTATAATCTTTTTTGTCAGGAAGTTTGTTTATAGAATATTCAGTACCTTTAATAATATGGTCTACCCATTTAAGTTTTTTTGCTTTATCTGCATATTCAATCCAATTTCCATCTGCTGAATTCTTTTTTATTTGTTCTAAAAATCTGTTTAAAGATATTCCCATCTTTTTAGCAATTTCTCCCAACCATCTTTTTAAACAATCATCATATTCTTTTTTTAATTCATTTATTTGGTCTTTACTTGAAATAGACATACCTGCACCTAAAGAAAACACTGGTTGATGGTGTAAAATTCTAGCATTTGGATATGCAAAGGATTTTTTTGCTAAAGTTGTTATTATTGCAGCCATCGAAGCAGCTACAGATTTAACAACAGCATAAACAGGAGCATTACTGGATTTCATTGCTTTAAGAATATTTTCTCCAGCTTGTATACTTCCACCCATATTCATATTAATAATTAAAAATATAGGTTTTTTAGGATTTTTATTATTAAAGAAATTTATTCTATCAACAACATAATTTGCTTTGGCCATTGTCACAAATCCATCAAGTTTTATATTTCTATCTGAAATCATCAAAGTTCCATCTTTTTTAAGAGGATTATCAGGATATAATTTTTTTGATATAATATATTTATTCAATTCAGCTTGTGTATTTATTTGTTCTATATTAGCCTTTGCTTTTTCAGTTTTTAATGCTAAAAGCTTCATTTTCTTTTCATTCTCAAAGTTTGCTAATTGTAATTCTTGTTGAGATTTTTCTAATTTTGCTTTTAGTTGTTCTATTTTAATTCTTAATTCGACTGTATCTTTTTCAGCACTAATACGTTTTTTTCTAAATTCTATTAAGTCTGCTTCTATTTTAGCTTGTTCATATTCTTTTTGCATTCTTAACAATTCAATTTTTCTTCTTAATTCTCCAATTTTTTCTTCAAATTCTAAGTTCTTTAATTGAATTTCTAAGTTCTTTAATTGAATTAACTTTTGTTTTTCATCTATTTTCTTGGATACACTAGTTTTATCATTCCCTTTTGTCTCAACTTTGGTCTTAATCTGTTTTTTGTTTTGTACTTTATTAATGAGTTCTTCAGCTTCTATACTTTGTAATATAAAAAACATTAAGACAATATTTACTTTATAGATATGTTTCATTGGGAATAATTTTTGAATTTATTTTTAAAATGTTGTTGTCCGGCTAGGGCTCGAACCTAGACTCTTCTGGATCAAAACCAGACGTGTTGCCAGTTACACCACCGGACAATTTAGTAATAAGCTATCTTTATCAAATTATAATTTATAGAAGCATAAAGCTAATATTTTTTTTTTATTTTCAGAAATTTATTGTTCCAATAATAACATTTATTATACTTATTATAGATTAAATGTTTACAAAGTCAGTGATTTTAAAGAAAAAGATAGAATATATTTATTGATATTTGCTATGATCTTTGATTATTAAAATTTTTAAGAGGAATAGATAAGTCTAATATATTTGTTCAAGATCTAAGTCATTAGAATCTTCTTCTTCTAAAATATTTTCTTCAACAATATCATTTGAGTCTTCATCTTTAAAAAATTTTTTTATGTTTTTATGTTTTTGTAATCTTTTGGATGGTTTAGAAAACTTTCCTTTCTTATAGTTTAGTTCTGGATCATTATAAACTCTTACCATATATTTTACCCAAAGAGGTTTAGCCGTTTTTCCTGATTGCCCATTTGTAAAATCTTTAAAATGAATACATCTATCTTCACCGCCAACCCAAACACCTGTTGATAAACTTGAAGTAAGTCCAATAAACCATCCATCAGAATGATTTTGTGTTGTTCCTGATTTTGAAGCAATTTCGTTATCTTCTGTAATTATTTCAGGTAAATTATGAGCAGATCCTCCGATTTCTTGTTGAGCTCCTCTAAGCATGTAAGTCATTAGATAAGCTGTTTTTTCACTTATAGCTTCTCTTTTTTTATGAGTAAATTGTTTAATGATATTCCCATATTTATCTTCGATACGAGTTATAAAGAGTGGTTTTGTCCAAACACCTTTATTTGCAAAAACATTATATGCTCCTAATAATTCATATAAAGTTAAACTACTTGTTCCTAAACATAGCGCAGGCACTGGATCTAAATAACTTGTTATTCCCATTTTTTTGGCATATTCAATAATTAATTTTGGTCCAAACTTTTTTATTAAATAAGCTGTTACCGAATTTATAGATCTACACATTGCTTGTCTTAAAGTTAACTTTTGACCTGTATAAATTTTATTCCAATTTTGTGGAGTCCATGTTCCACCTGGAATTGAAAAAGTAATAGGAACATCATTAATTTTATCATCTGGAGAAAATCCATTATCAATAGCTACTGTATATACAAAAGCTTTAAATAATGAGCCGGGTTGTCTATCTCCTTGAAAAACATGATCATATTTAAAAAAATTAAAATTTATATCCCCTACCCAAGCTTTAATATCACCAGTACTTGGATCTATTGACATTAAGCCTGCTCTTAATAGTTTTTTATTATAAGCTATTTCTTCTAATGGGCTCATATTAACTTCAACATCTCCATTCCATGTAAATATTTTGATTTTTCTTGGAGTATTCAATATTTTGAAAATAGTATCATCATCTCCATATTCTTTTTTTAGTTTTTTATATAATTCTGTTTTTTTTGCATATTCTTCAATAAAATTTTCAATTTCTTTACCACCTTCATGTCTCCAAGGGTTTTCTTGACCCCAATGTTCAAAGAATTTTTCTTGCAGCTCAGACATATGTTCTTTAACAGCTTCTTCTGCATGTTTTTGTAATTTGCTATCAATAGTAGTATAAATCTTTAGTCCATCACTATATAAATCATAACCATTATTTTTACTCCAATTCAATAGATATCTTCCAACGATTGCTCTAAAATATGTAGCAATACCACTTTTATGATCTTGAATTTTATATTTTAGATTTAAAGGCAATTTGTTATATTTTTCAAATTGTTCTCTTGTAATATATTTCGATTTTAATAGCTGAAATAGAATAACATTTCTTCTTTGAATAGAATTTTTAGGATTAATGATTGGGCTATATTTAGTTGGAGCTTTTAGCAGACCTATTAATAGCGCAGATTGATCTATAGTTAAATCTATGGGCTCAACATCAAAAAAAGTTTTAGCAGCTGATTTTATTCCAAAAGTATTACTTCCAAAAGATACTGTATTAAGATACATACTTAAAATCTCTTCTTTAGTATAGGCCCTTTCTAATTTTGTAGCTACAATCCACTCTTTAGATTTAATTACTATTGTTCTTATTATTGGTATTTTACTTAAATAGCCTTTATATCTATCTCCTCTAGTATTGAATAAATTCTTAGCCAGTTGTTGTGTGATTGTACTTCCTCCTCCTTTTTTTCGCCTAAGAACAATTGATAAAAAGAAAGCTCTTAATAATCCTTTTAGATCAATTCCAGAATGTTTTTTAAATCGACAATCTTCAGTTGAGATTAAAGAATTTATTAAATTTGGAGAAATTTCATGATATTTGACAGAACTCCTATTTAATCTATAATACTTTCCTAATAATATGCCATCAGCAGAATATAATTCAGAAGATAGTTCGTTTTCAGGATTTTCTAAAATATTAGAAGAAGGTAATCCACCAAATAATCCAAATAAATTCGCATTTACTGAATATATGTATATCGGAAGACTCAATATCAGTAATGAAAATAAAATCCAAAAAGTAATAATTGATTTTTTATATTTTCTAGGAAAAAATATCATGAGAGTTGATCTTTTAATAAATGTTATACAAACTTAAATAATATTTTTAAATTTTTTAAAGTAATTTTAAATTTAATTATAGGAATTCATTTTTATTTTTTTAATATATTTTATGGTAGAGTTCATATAAATTGATTGTATTATCTGGATTTATTTTATTATATATTTTGATCGATAATAATGTATCGTTTTTTAGCTTTTCTAGTTTTAGAATTTTAATAAATAAAATACCTATTAAAATAAAAAATAATATTGCAAATGTCATTTCAAAATATTCTTTTTTAAATAATAGAGACATTATTAAAACGAAAATTGCTATCAATAGAAAATTCGTTATTATATAAGTTGAAATATATGGAACAGCTTTTTTATTTACATATCTAATAATATAATCTGCATTTTGTTGATGGATCAAAATATTTTTAAAATCTGATTTTTGAAATAAGCAATTTAAATTTATAATCTTTTTAGGATTTGTAAGAACAAACCCATTTTCATCAAAAATACAAAAATCATTTTTGTCAGTAATTCCCCCTACTTTATTAAGTTTTATTTTTTTTGTTCTATAACTTGGGATAAATTTAGTATTATTAAAGCTAGAGATTTTATTTTCAATATCTTTTATTAATATATTTTTAAGCTCGGCTTCATCTATTTCAATATAGTCGGATATCAAAACTATGTAATTTTCAATTTCTTCAATTCTATTTGTTTTAATAAATTTTTTTTAAAAAAATAGTTCTAAAAGTAATTTATACTCTTTATTTTCTATAAGTAGTTTTATAAATTCAAATTGATCTAATTCTTGATCTAAACTATCTTCTATTTCATTTAGTTTCTTATAAAAGTCTAAATATATATTTAATTTATATTGATATTTATTTTCTATATCAATCTTATCCAAGTTATCGAGGTCTTTTGATAATTGTTTTTTAAAATATGATTTTTTAATCAATTTTGATATTTTTATTTGTTTCTTATTTTGCAAATTGCAAGAAGTGGAAAAAATAACAAGGATATAAATATATATTTTTTTAAACATAACAATAGATAAATTTATTAAGATCCCAATTAAATAAACTATTCTCAAAATAAATATTATTTTTAATATTTGTAAAAAAAATACTTAAAGCTTAAATTTCATAAATTTTAATTAACGAGTCTATACTACTTCCATTTGAAGAATATCTGATAATCAGTCTTTTCTGTATGAAAATAACCGGTTTTAGATACATCTTGATATACGTCGAGTATAATTATAACTTTGTTTATAAATCCATGTCATTTTGAACATAGTGAAGGATTTTTTACAAATATTTGTTTTAATCTAAAAATAGATATTTCGCTTCGCTCAATATGACAAAGTGTAAAACGAATTAATTGATAAAATATTGATTTTTTAAGGATAATAATATGTCAAAAGGATTACCAAAAAGAGAAGAAAACTATTCGGAGTGGTATAACCAAATAATAAAGAAGTCAAATATTGCAGAAATATCTCCAGTAAGGGGTTGTATGATTTTAAAACCATATGGATATGCAATATGGGAAAACACGAAGTCTATCTTAGATAAGATGTTTAAAGATACAGGTCATGAAAATGCATATTTCCCAATTTTTATCCCCAAATCCTATTTTAGTAAAGAGGCCGCACATGTTGAAGGTTTTGCTAAAGAGTGTGCGATTGTAACCCATTATAGATTAAGAAATCAAAAAAATGGAAAAGGAGTGGAAGTAGACCCAGATTCTAAATTAGAAGAAGAATTGATAGTAAGACCAACATCAGAAACTATTATATGGGATTCATATAAGAGATGGATTCAGTCATATAAAGACTTGCCACTTCTGATAAATCAATGGGCTAATGTAGTAAGATGGGAAATGCGCACAAGGATGTTTTTGAGAACTACAGAAATTTTATGGCAAGAAGGACATACGGCTCATGCTACTAAACAAGAAGCGATAGAAGAAACGGAAAAGATGTTAGAAGTTTATGCTAATTTTTTAGAAAATTATATGGCCGTTCCAGTTATTAAAGGAATAAAAACAGAAAATGAAAAATTTGCAGGAGCTGAAAGAACTTATACTTTAGAAACATTAACTTTGGATAAAAGAGCTCTACAAGCTTGTACTTCTCATTTTTTAGGAACAAACTTTGCTAAGGCCTTTGATGTAAAATTTGCAAATAAAGAAGGTAAATTAGAATATGTTTGGGGTACATCTTGGGGATGTACAACTCGCTTTATTGGTTCAATGATTATGACACATTCTGATGATAATGGTTTAGTATTGCCTCCAAAATTGGCTCCGATAAAAGTTGTTTTAATACCAATATTTAAAAAAGAAGAAGAAAAACAGGCTATTTTGGATAGATTGATAAAAATAAAAGATACTCTAAAGGCTAAAGGCATTTCTGTAAAATTGGATGATAGAGAATATGTTAGGCCTGGTTGGAAATTTTCTGAATATGAATTAAAGGGAGTACCCATTAGGTTAACTTTGGGACCAAGAGATTTAGAAAAAAATACAATTGAAATATTTAGAAGGGATGCTTGCTCTAAGAAATTTGTTGAGATAGATAAGTTGAATGAATTAATACCAAATTTATTAGATGAAATTCAAAATAATTTATATAATAAAGCGCTAAAATTTAGAGATAATAATATTAGAGAAGTTGATTCATATGATGATTTTAAAAAGACACTTAAGAAAGAAAGAGGATATATTTTAGCTCATTGGGATGGAACTAAAGAAACAGAATTAAAAATAAAAGAAGAAACTAAAGCTACTATTAGATGTATTCCTAATCCAGAAAATATAGAAAATAATATAGGCAACGGAAAATGTATATATTCAAATAAACCTTCAAAAGGTAAAGTATTATTTGCAGAAGCTTATTAAATTGCATAATTTTCTTAAATAATTTATTAATTTACAAATTAAAAAAATGGATGATTTAGATAAAGAAATAATTTATATCCTTCAACAAGATTCTAAGATAACAAATGCGCAATTGGCTAAAGAAATTGGGCTTTCTCCTTCTTCTTCCTTAGAAAGAGTAAGAAGATTAGAATCAAATGGAATAATCAAAGGCTATAGCTTAATTTTAGATAAAGAAAAAATAGGAATTGAATGTGGATTTCTTGTTTATATTAAATTAATATCAATACATAAAGATACTGTTGAGAATTTTATAGATATTATTAAAGATATACCTCAAATTACTGAAGCTCACAAAATATCTGGGATTGCCGACTTTGTTTTAAAAGTTTATTGTAGTAGAGTAGCTGATTTTGAATATTTAATTAGTGAAGTTTTGGGTGAAATTGAAGAAATTAAAGAAGTAAGAAGTGAAATAATTTTGGACACAATAAAAGAAAAAGAGCCTTTACCTATTAATAGTGAAGTAACTGAATATATTTAAAAATTTATTTCTAATTAATTTATTGATTAAATGTGGTATAGTAATTTAGGTTATTTAGATTTAGTATTAGTATTAGCTCTAATTGCAGGAGGAATTTCAGGATATAGATCGGGAGTTGTTATTGAATTATCTTCTATTATTGCAATAGGCTTTTCAATTTTCTTTTATACTCATTTCTATTCATCATTGACAAAGTTAATAAAGCCATTTGTTGATAATAAACAAATGCTTCCTTATTTATCTGCTGCTTCCCTCTTTTTTCTTACTAGTTTTGCTTCTATTATAATAAGTAAGATAATTAGATTCATAATACGTATGACTCCCATGGGTATTATTGATAGAGGAATGGGAGCCTTAATCGGTTCATTAAAATGGCTTTTTTATGCTAGTATATTGGTATGGATGCTTGGAATGGCTAATAAAAAATTGAATAAAAGATATATTAAAAATTCTGTTTCAAATAAAATATTACATGCAATAATGCCTAAAATTTTTAATAAAATTACTGAAATGCCTAAGCCCAAATCTAAATTTAGAAATTATAAAAATCAAAAACCTGCTAAACAACCTAAAAAAGAGAGAAAAGTTAATCCTGATTTAGATATTTGATATATACTAAAAATTCAAAATGAAAGCATTTTACAAATATATAAATTTATTGTTAATACTAGTAAATTGTAATTTGAATACTGGCCCAGTAGAAAATCAAAGTCAACAAATTATTCAAAATGAATCAAGTGACTTAACAGATTCTGGTCCTTTAAAACCACCGAAATCCGAAAATAGAAATTCACAAAAACATCAAATATCAAATGGAAAAGAAGAAAATAATAAATTAAAAGACAAAAAACATATAACATCTTCAGAAATATTGAAAAATTTGAATATTCAAAATTTAAAAATAGATAACAAAATAATCAGTAATACCTCATTAGTTGACTATTCACTGTTTTCAAATTTTACTAAAGAGCAAAAAAAAGAATTAGTATTAAATAAATGCAAAGATAATAAAATTAATAAATGCGTAGGAGTCATGTTAGGAATGGCTTTAGGAGACTCAATTGGAGCTCCTTTAGAATTTAGATCTATTGAAGAATTAGGACCTAATCAAAAAAGTAAGTTTGATTATAAAAACACAAAAAATCAATATCATAATAAAAGTAACAAGTTTAAAGTAAAAAGAGGTCAATGGACTGATGATGCCAGTATGGGATTATGTATGGCCGATTCTTTAATCATTAATAAAGGTTTTAATGGAAGCGATATAAGAATAAGATTTTGGAATTGGTGGAATAAAGGATATAATAATGCTTTCAGAAATGACAAATCTAGAACTTTGGGAAGAAGTAGCATTGGGCTTGGAGGTAATATAAGTAAATCTTTAAATCTAATTCCTAATCAAAATCCCTCAGAAAAATTTCATCCTGCTTATAATGAACCTCCTTATTATAGAGATGATTCAGGAAATGGCTCATTAATGCGTCTAGCTCCTATACCAATGCATTATTGCAAAGACATCAATGAAGCAGTAGAAATGTCAAAAAAATCTAGTTATACAACACATCCTGGGCATACAGCTGCAGAAGCTTGTGGTTTATTAGGATTTATTATTGTTAAAGCAATAAATAATACAAAGAAACTTGATATTAAAACTTTTATAGATCATACATTAAAAGAATATTTGGAGATTTTAGAAAAAGAGATGCGGGAAGTTTATGATGGTGGAGATGTAAGCCTGTTTAATAAATCTTGGGGGGTTGTCAATGTTATAAAGTTAATAAAATCTGATCAAAAAGAAGATTCTAAAGAGTATTGTTGGAATTGGAGAACTGATATTGAGACTTATAAAAAATCTATTTTAAAAAGCTATAAAACAAGAAAAGATGATGGAGATTATAATGGATATCCAGTGAGTGATACATATTGGGGTTCTTTTTGTATCGATGGTTTGGCCATGGCATTAAATGCAGTTTATAATTCAAATAATTTATTATCTGCAATACAAAATGCAGTAAATTTTTTGGGAGATGCAGATTCTACAGGATCTATTGCTGGACAGATTGCTGGGACTTTTTATGGGTTTAATGAAACTTATTTAAATCCTAATCAAAAACAATTTATTGAAAATGTTTCTAAATGGGATGATTGGGAAATAGGTTTACGAGGTGTTTTATTATAAATACCATCCACTATAATTTTTTAAAAAAGGAATCTTTTCTGATTGAGGCCTAAAGTTAGCGTGTATCCAATATGCATTATTTAAAAGATTTTTATCATTGTAATTCATATCAATATATTTTCCATTAGGAAAATCTTTTATATTAAAGGTAGACCAACTTAAGTTTATATTTTTTTTTATTACTTTGTTTAAGGCAAGTTGATTTCTATTACCTTTAATATGCCTATACCATTTATCTAAAAATGCTAATACTTTATTACTTTTTTCGGATATAGTTTTATCTTTCGATGATAAATTTATATGGGGTATATATATTAAACAAGAACAAACATCAATCTTTTTATTCAAATATAAATTGCTTCCAAAAACTAAATCATAAGTTTTATATTTACTTAATAAATTTAAATATTCAGTTAAATTTTTATTGATGCTAGTATCAATATCTACATATAATAAGCTAATTTCTTTTAAATAATTATCTTTATTAAATTCTTTGATAATTTCTTTTATAACTAAGGAAATGTAATAAAATAACTTGGATAATATGATATTAGTGTTATATTTAGGTATGACACAAAAAGAAAAAGAGCTTACAAAAATTCGAAACAAATATTTATCAATAAAAAGTTGTTTAAGCGAGAAAGGACGTCGT
>JAAGZN010000326.1 GCA_024206165.1 Bacteroidota bacterium | reverse complement strand
ATGAATATATAAATAACCATATAGATGCTCATAAAATTGGTAACATTGAAAACTTACAATTAGAGTAGCTCTTTAGAGCTTATTGCGACTTACAGTCAAGATAATAATTCCACCATCTTCAGATGGTCGGTATTTTAATATAATTAGGGCTTTCGGCTTTCCGTTTTGAATTTAGTGCATCTTCTTTAGAATTATTATAACAAGGTACTAAATTTTGAATATTATTTTGGTTTATGTTAATTGCATTTTCTTTTGTTTTTTGATCACTAAGATAATTTGTATTTAAAGTTTTCTCATTATTATTATTTAAGCCATTATTTTATAGTTGATGGTAATTGCGAGCTTGTTTTGTCAGTATTATTGTTTGGTCCACAACAAAATAATATAGATAAGCAAGTTAATAATCTGAAAATTTTCATAATAATATCTTAATTTATAGCTATATCTTACAAATATACACAAGTATAATACAATTTGCAATTTCTTAATATGGGTACTTGTATTGAATATAAACAATTTGTGCTTGATCCCGCATTATATAATCTATTAACAACAATCTGAATTTTAAAATATATAAAAGAATATTGATTTATATATAATATTAATAAGATCATGACTATATTTGCCAATAACAATTTAATCAAAAAATTATCAATATATGCTTAATAGACGTCTTATAAGAATAAATATAATGAAATTTTTATATAGTAACTTTATTAGCAAAAAGACTTCTTATGAAATTTTTATTGAAAAATTAAAGTTGATTTCTGAAAATAATTATAGTAATGATTTACAATTATTTAATAAAACCATTAATGACGAAAAATTAAACAAAGAAGATAAAGAAAATAATAATTTTAATGAAATATCCGAATTAGCTGAAGAATTAAAGAAAATAGATAGTACAGACAAAGAAAAATTATTTAACGTATTAGAATCTCAAGAATATATTTTGTTTATATCTAAATAGTATTCACTTTCTTTTAAAGGGAAATAATAATTTTTTTCATTAATTTTATATGTGCGTGATAATATTTCTATTTTCAGCTTTTCAGGATTTTTTATATTCATATATTTAATTAAGTAATTATTACATTGATTTACTATTTTATTAAGTTTCTCTAAATTATCTTCGGTGCTATGTTTTCCTGTTAGAACAGAAGTAAAATTACGAATGCCTTATGAGCGAGTATTTTCAAAAATGAAAAAATGAACAAGATATGTAGGCATAGAAAAAATCAATTTACAATGTTCTTTGAAGCGATGATTCATAATAGTAAAAAACTGCTTTTAGATTATCCTGATTTAAAGCTAAATTATGGTTTATAGGGATTATTATGCCTTAAAACATATAAAAAATGAATAAAACACAAAAATTAACTACAAAAAATACAATATAATTAATTATAGAATATTATTTTAAGTAAGCTTTTATTTTTTAGTATAAATTTTTAATTATGATACAGCCCCATAATATAAATATTTGAAATAATAAATAAAGTTTTTAACATTAAATTATATTATTTTTAGTATTTATTGGATTTTTTTGTTAATTTGTAAGAAACCAATAATATAAATCAACGGTGTGTAAGTATCTTTTATTTATTTCATTAATATTTTCAATAGTAAATTTGAATTGTATATCTAAAAACAATGAGGATTTTAATGAAAATAATGAAAAAGAAAATACAAATTTTGATATTAAAAACTCAAAAAAGGGAATTTCTAGAAATAAAAAAAGAATTAAAAAAAAACAAAAAAGTTTATCAATTATTCAAACAAAACAAAAAATCAATAAAACTATATCAAATGAGAATAAAAAATCATTAACTAATAATGTAAAAACTATAATACCTTTTTCTGCCTTTTCAGATGATATTGAAAATAAAATACAAAAAGAACCTCAAGAAAGTTTAATTGATAAAAAATTCAATATTGCAGGCAGAGCTTTATCTAAAAGTATCATTTCGGAAAATATCAAATCTTCAAAGTCAATAAATTCCTCTGTTAATTCAGATAAAAAATCTATGATTAAAAGTAATAAAAATTTGAATAATATAACAAAGCAAGATGCTATTAGAAATTTAGATGAAGAGAAAATACAAAATAAAAAAGTGAAAGAAGAAAATAAAATTAAAGAATCAAATAAGGTTATTCTAATTAAAGATAGAAAAACGGGAACACTTAAAAATAAAGCTAAATCCACAAGATATAAGCCAAATTTAAGTAAAAAACAAGTATGTAAAATTTTAAAAGCAAGCAAAAAATTGAGAAAAACAAAATCTAAAAATAGTTATAAACAAGAATTAAAATCAGAAATTAAAGAATTAAAAACCATATTGGGGTTAAATTTTATACCAGCCATAGGTTTAAGTTTAGTATTACTAGCTGGAGTTTTTGCTTTATGTTCTATCAGCATAATGATAGAAGCTATATTGATAGTAATAGGTATATCATTAGTGATAAGTCATAATTTAATATCTAACTTTTTATTGTATAGAAAAATCAAGAAGCTGAAAAAAAAATTACAAAAAGAGAAAAAACAGAAACATCAATATATCAATCAAGATTTAGAAATGGTAGCATTAACTGAATCAGACTAAAATGTGTTTTTAAAAAATAAATGTCTAATAATATTTTCACAACAATAAAATTTAATTAAATTAAGTTTAATTTTTGTATCCAATAATAAATTTTAGAGAAATGTTTAAAGATATTGATAACCTGGGGCATGAAAGTGTAGTTTTTCATCATGATAAATCTACCAATTTAAAAACCATAGTTGGTATTCATGATACGACTCTTGGCCCGGCTCTTGGTGGAGTTAGAATTTGGGATTATGAGAATGAAGAACAGGCTATAAATGATGTTTTAAGATTATCTAAAGGTATGACTTTTAAAGCTGCTTATTCTGGCATTGATTGTGGAGGGGGTAAGTCTGTTATTATTGGAGATGTCAAAAAGATCAAAACTGAAGCTTTGTTAAGAAGTTATGGAAGATTTATTGAGAGTTTGGGAGGTTGTTATATAACTGCTCCGGATGTTAATACTGATATTTATGATTTAGCGTTAGTTTCTAAAGAAACAAAACATGCTGCGGGGTTACCTGCTTTTTGTGGTGGTAGTGATGATCCTTCTGAATTTACTGCTTATGGTGTTTTGATGGGTATTAAAGCGGCAATAAAACATGTATTTGATAGTGATAGTATTTGTGGAAGAAAAATATTGGTTGAAGGGGTTGGAAAAGTGGGAAAGTATCTTGTTAGTTACTTATCTAAAGAAGGAGCTGAAATTTATGTTACTGATATTTCTAAAAAGGCTATTGAAGATGTTTCCAAAAATTTTAAGGTTAAAGTTGTTAAGCCTAATGATATCTACGATTTAGATTTAGATGTTTATTCTCCTTGTGCTTTAGGGGCTATTTTAAATGATTCTACTATTAAGAAGTTAAAATGCAAGATCGTTGCTGGTGGAGCAAATAATCAATTGGAGATTCCTGAAAAGCATGACCTTATGTTAAAGAAGAAAAATATCTTATATGCTCCAGACTTTGTTGTTAATACCGGTGGCCTGTTAAATGTATATAATGAATATATTGGTAATTATAACAGAAAAACTACATTTGCTTTAGTTGAAAGGGTTTATGATAGATGTTTAAAATTATTTAAGAAATCTCAAGATCTAAATATTTCTACTAATGAGCTTGCTGAAAGTATCTGTTTAGAAAGGATTTCTTCAATTAGAAAAGCGGGACTGTCTTATTCTAAAGTTTGTATTTGATGCATCATAATATATAATAGTTGATCATAAATTATTATACAAAAGAATGTGGACCCAGAAATATTTTCGGGTCTGTAAACGCAAGTCTGTCTAAGCGAAATAAAATTAATTTTTTATTTTTATAATAATATTAATATTAGATGTGGAATGTTGTTAACTTTTAGGGCATTGTTAATTTAATATAGATATCTCTCCATTCCATTTAGCCATTAAAAGTTTAATAGAATACTCTAGCATTTCTGTACTTTTGCTATAGCATTTTGTTTTTCTTCGCATTCTTGCTAAAAAATGGCGGAATAAACTAT
>JAAGZN010000325.1 GCA_024206165.1 Bacteroidota bacterium | reverse complement strand
TTATCTACTTTCATAGTAGCAATCCATGATCCTTTAGGATACTCCATACCAAAGTTATAAGACTTATCTACTTTAGGATTCTCAACTATCCAACTCTCTACAAATGTTACACCTTCGATAGGAGTCTCATGTTCAAGCTTAGAGTTTAATTGGAATCCACTTTTAAAGAAGTTCTCTGAATACTCTTTGATAGTTTCTGCTGAGAAATACATTTGATACTCATCACCCTTCTCATCTATACGAGGAATCATTTGATTAGGTTGAAGTACAAGTCCCATTAAGATCCTTTGTTCTCCATCTACTTTAGATAATGTAATAACCTTCTCTTGTTTTGACATAGCAATAAATGTCTCTTCGGTAGCAGGTTGGTTAACCAAACTAATTGCGAATACTCCTTTACTGTTTTTATTGAATTTTCCTTCGAATGTTTTCATATATTATAGTCGTATTATATAGTGTTTTTGTAACAGTTAATTTTTAATATTTAAATTCTATTAATATTTTTTTCTTCTCTTATATATATATACTAAGCACTAAAAAGGTTAAGTCTCTAACACTTAGAAAGTTACAGCGATGAAACCGTGTGGATTAGCTCCTCTAGGTCGAGTCAGAGGACGAAATCAACACAAATCAATTCTCTAAATTAGTTAAAAAGAGTCTCCTTAAAACGCTGATTGCTATATCCTTACGCCTGTTAGTCTAAACTTTACTTTAAGTAATCGCATATAAAATAAAAGACCTCAGCTAGTTAGCTAAAAAGAGGTCAAATTAATAACCTCTAATTAACATAACATTTTTATATTGAACTACTATCTTGAATTTGTCTATCTAAAGATGCTTGACTAGAAACTTCTCCACTAACTACATAAGCTTTTAATGGTGTAGAATTTTGATTCTCTATACTATTTTGAATAGAACTACTTTCAGTCCCCTCAACTAAATTAAATGCTGGAGCTTGATTTGTCTCAGCAGCAGGACTTGGTATATTAGATGATCCTCTACTACCTCCACCTTCAAACTTCTGTGAAGCAATAGCAGCAATATTACCTGCACCAACTATACCTGCTATAACAGCGTTAGCAGTTCTTAATGATTGAGTAGGGGTAAAATCTGTAGTTTCTGAAAATGCTTTCTGAACACCTTTAGTTGCATCTACTGTAGCAGTAGCTAAAGACAACGCCTTGTTAACATTAAACGCAGCCTTAGCTCTCTTCTCTTTACTCTTTTCATCCTGCTTTCCTAAAGCATCTGCCAATTTAAATCCTGCATTACTAAGGTCACCAGTTCTCTTTATACCTTGAGCTATAGTATTATACACTCTCTCTTTCCTTGCTATCTCTTCTTTTACATCTTGCTCATCTTTAGCTTTCTTTTCTTCTCTCCTTTTCTCTTCTAACTCATCCTCTTTCTGATCATAGTATTCATTCAAAGCTAATAAAG
>JAAGZN010000324.1 GCA_024206165.1 Bacteroidota bacterium | reverse complement strand
CCTAAATAAAGAATATATTCTTCTTTATTAATTACTTCTTCCTTACTTACATTAAACTCTTCTTTAGGATTATATATGTTTATAGCTTTGTTTGTATTATATTTTTTATTTATGGTATCCGCTATAGCTTTTGAAACACCAACAATTCCTTTAGAATCACGAATCATTTTTTTTCTAACGTAATTATTTTCTGGAAAATATTGTGATAAATTGAAGCTTCTGACTACATAAATTATATTAGCTCCTTTATATATGTAATTTAAATAAAACAATTCTTTAAGAGCAAATTGACGATTTCTATTATCAATTATAAAGTCAAAATTTTCCTTCTTAATAAGTTTCCTGAATTTTTCAAACCTTTTAAATCTGTTAAAAATAGAATCCCTTTTGGGTTTATTTTTCCCTAAGTTGATTAAATTTCCTGAATACTTATAATCTACGGAATCATTTAATGTGACTAAAAAAATTTCAAACCCTTCTGAAGAAAGCATTCTAGATAGTAATGCTGTAGATCTTTCGGCTCCACCTTTTGAAAGTGAAATAGTAACAATACAAATTTTAATTTTTTTATCGTTTCTATTTTGGGTCATTAATTATTGTATTTTTAAACTCGATTTGATTCGTCAAATATACCATAAAAATGAAGATACTTTTAGTTGGAGAATATAGTAGATTACATAACTCTTTGAAAGAAGGTTTAGTTGAATTAGGGCATCAAGTCACTATAATCGCAACTGGAGATCATTTTAAAAATTACCCAGTAGATATTAAACTTAAAAGAAAATACAATCAAGGAAAAGATAAAAAATTAAAAGTATTGATTTATAAATTAACAAAAATTGATATCACTTCAGTATCTATAAAAAATCAATTTTTAAAAAATCAGGACCAATTAAAAGGTTTTGACATCGTTCATTTAATTAATGAAAGCCCAATTGGTAT
>JAAGZN010000323.1 GCA_024206165.1 Bacteroidota bacterium | reverse complement strand
TATGATAATTAATTAACTTATTATTCGATAGATGTGCTTTTCATATGTTTTCTGGTTTTATATGCTTATTGCTTCTTTTTTGATTTATACACAACTTAAATTGTGATTTTTAGTTGTGGTTTTGTTTTCTTACAAACACTAGGTATAAAAACATTTTTAAAATCTGAAACGATACCTATAAACTTTATATCTTTAGCTTGTCCTTGGACCGGAACAATGTTAGCTAATAAAGAACAGGGATATGATGAAAATGCAGGATCAGAAACAGATAAACTTATTAGTGGATTATTACCAATATTTGCAAATGTGTATTATGCTGTCACTAATGAAAATCCAGAAGATAAATTATTGGAATTAGCATCTAATAAAAGTTATTCTCATATAACCGACAAAAAAGGATTATATGAATTAGGATCTAGAAATTGTAGTTTAAATAGTCATAATGAATTGTCTCTTCTACAAAAGAAAGGTTGTCAAATTTACTTTTTTGTAGCTATTGGTGATCCTGTGATTAATATAAAAAGTTCAACTTGTAGTGGTTTCAATAATAATATCATAAAAGTTCGTGCAGAAGGTCAATCAATGTATAGTCATCGAAATATAGTAAATAATTCTTTTGTAATAAAAAAAATTAAATCTATAATAGAAGGTTAATTTAAATTTTATAATAATTTTTTCAAATTTATTAGATCTTGATCAGATTTAATTTTATAAAATTTAACCTTTGGATATTTACTTTTTAATACTTTAATTATTGGATTTACTGTCTCAAATTTGGTTTAAAGCCTCCATCTTTCAGATGGAAAATGACTTCAGTCCTTTAAATTCCTTATTTTAAATGTAAAATGTTATATTTGTGACATGGAAAATTATAGCAAAGGAAGCCATACTATTTATCACCATAGATACCACTTAGTCTGGATAATAAAATATCGTTACAAAGTTTTATCTGGTAAAATACAAATTAGGACAAGAGAGATATTGGCTAGAATATCCGAAGAGCTGGGAGTAAAAATAATAAATGGAGTGATATCCAAGGATCATATACATATTTTCTGTAATATTC
>JAAGZN010000322.1 GCA_024206165.1 Bacteroidota bacterium | reverse complement strand
CCTTCAAAATCAGCCCAAAATTGGAAGAAAGCCTGACGGTTTGTTTATGGCTTATGGTCGAAATTGGTCCGAAATAAATGATTCAAAATAAACTATTGATCCGCTCAGGATTGTTTATGGAGCAATATTAGGCTATAATAGCCTTAGAAAACACACAAAATTCCCAAAAAAGATTCCTTCAAAATCCGCTCAAAATTGGAAAAACCTGATGGTTAGCCCATGGTTTATGGTCGAAATGGTCCGAAATAAATGATTCAAAATAAACTATTGATCCACTCAGGATTGTTTATGGAGCAATATTAGACTATGGTAGCTTTTGAAAACACATAAAATCCCCAAAAAAGATTCCTACAAAGTCAGCCAAAAATTGGAAAAAAGCCTGATGGTTAGTCCATGGTTTATGGTCAAATTAGGTCCGAAATAAATGATTCCAAATAAGCTATTGATCCACTCAGAACTGTTTTTGGAGCAATATTAGGCTATGATAGCCTTGGCAAACACATAAAATCCCTAAAGAAATTTTCCATCAAAATCAGCTAACAATTGGAAAAAAGCCTGATGGTTAGTCCATGGTTTATGGTCAAATTAGGTCCGAAATAAATGATTCCAAATAAACTATTGATCCACTCAGGATTGTTTATGGAGCAATATTAGGCTATGATAGCCTTAGAAAACACATAAAATACCCAAAAAAGATTCCTTCAAAATCAGCCCAAAATTTGAAAAAAGCCTGATGGTTAGTCCATTGTTTATGGTCAAATTGGTCCGAAAT
>JAAGZN010000321.1 GCA_024206165.1 Bacteroidota bacterium | reverse complement strand
GAATCGTTTTATTCCATGAGTAAGGCGTACGTTATAAGCGATTGATTCGCTCTTTTCCTGCGGGGCGTAGTTTCCACTTAATTTCATGGGGAACTATAAGAAACCCTCGGTGTAATAAGTTCTAGGCTGTTCCCATGGACAGAACTGTTGTAATTCGTTTATTTACAACGTTTTAGAGCAAACGGAATCGTTTTATTCCATGGGAAATGCATACTTTATAAGAAATTGAGGTGAACTCTTATTGCGGGGCTAAGTTTTCACTAAGTTTCATGGGGAACTATAAGAAGCCTTCAAAGTAATAAGTTCTAAACTGTTCCCATGGACAGAACTGTTGTAATACGTATGTTAACAACGTTTTAGAGCAAACAGAATCGTTTTATTCCATGGGAAATGCGTACTTTATGAAAATTGAGGTGAACCCTTTTTGCGGGGCTAAGTTTTCACTAAATTTCATGGGGAACTATAAGAAACCCTCGGTGTTATAAGTTCTTGGCTGCTCCCATGGACAGAACTGTTGTAATATATATGTTTATAACGTTTTAGAGGGGACGGAATTGTTTTATTCCTTGCAAAAGGCGTACTTTATAAGAAATTGAGATAAACTCTTATTGCGAGGCTAAGTTTTCACTAAGTTTTATGGGGAACTATTAGAAACCTTCTGTGTAATAAATTCCAGGCTGCTCCCATGGACAAAACTGTTGTAATACGTATGTTTACAACGTTTTAGAGCTAATGGAATCGTCTTATTCCATGCGAAAGGCGTATGTTATAAGAAATTGAGGTGAACACTTATTACAGGGCTAAGTTCTCACTAAGTCTCTTGGGGAACTATAAGAAACTCTCGTTGTAATAAGTTCTAGGCTGTTCCCATGGACAGAACTTTTGTAATACGTATG
>JAAGZN010000320.1 GCA_024206165.1 Bacteroidota bacterium | reverse complement strand
TAAATTGTGTTAAAATCTGGTTTTCTTTGATGCCATTATGACGTCAAATCAACCAACAGTTGGTAGCTGCATTTCTTTCTAAGTTTGGTTAGAGCCATACAAAAATCATTTAAGTTTGATCTAATGTGACGTCAAATTTATGTACTGTCTCCATAGTAGTATTTGTTGCTATAAATTTTATCATAGTTGCCATAGAAATAATTTTTCAAAAAGTACAAAATCTATGAATACAAGGCAGGAAGCGCTGAGGAAATGGACATAGCGAAGTGCGAAACACTGTGAAAGTGGATACCTACAAGGGCGAGCAGACTCTATAAATACAAGGCGCGAAGGGCTGAAGAAATTGATAGAACAACTGTCTCAAAAGAAGTATTTGTTGTCATGAAAGTTATATTAGTTGGCATAGAAGTGTTCTTTCAAATTCGGTAAAAACTCGGAATTTATGAAGACGAGGCGCGAAGCGCTGAGGAAATGGACGTAGCGAAGTGCAAAGCACTGAGAAAGTGGATACCGCAAGGGCGCGCAGCGCC
>JAAGZN010000319.1 GCA_024206165.1 Bacteroidota bacterium | reverse complement strand
TTTTGGAGTCAAAAAACTAAAAAAGCTTAGAAATATAGCAATATTTTTTTTACTTTTAAAATAAAAATCTATTTTTGGATTTAAAAAGTAAATTTTAAGCAACAATCAAAAAAAACTAAGCCTGTGCAGAAGCCTTTTATAGGATATTTTAAATTTAAGATATTTTTTTGTTCAACTAAATGAATTTTTAGGTTAATATCATGGTAAATTACTGTCTGAAACTATTAAAAATATAGCTTTGTAAAAAACTTAATAAAATAGCCTCTCGCAACTTGGGGCCTAACAGGAGAAAAGATTAGACTTTTCATTGAAAATAAGTTAGTCTTAACTAATAAATTTATTTGGAGCTAAATAGCATGAATCAAAATATTGAAGAAATTTTAACCCCTAGCATGGAAGATTGTTTAGAAGTTATTTATTATTTTGTTAATCAAAATGGTTTTGCTCGAGTGGGGGAGATTGCTAAGCGTTTAGAGGTTAAAAGTCCTACGGTTAATGCTTCGGTAAAGTTATTATTGGGATACCAACTTGTTGAGCATGAGAAATATGGTTATGTAAAATTAACTAAAAAAGGCAAAGAAATTGCTTCAAATGTTCAAGGGAAGCATGATATTTTATTTAAATTCTTGACAGATTTTTTAATGATTGACAAAAGTCTTGCAGGGGAAGAAGCTTGTAGTATCGAGCATGCTATTAGTAATGAGACATTTGAGAGGTTAGTAAAATTTTTTACTTTTATTAAAGAGTGTAATAATACTAAGCCAAAGCTTTTAGAGAATTTTGATATGTACCTTAAAACAGGTAAAAAAATAAAATGTGCCTGTCAAAAATAGCTTTTTTTTGCTTACAAAGTTAGATTAATCTAACTTTGTAAGTGTTTATTTAAGATTAAAGTAGGAAAATAGGAGGTCGAGTGGATGACTAGTAAGTTATTAAGTGATTTTAAGCCAAAAGATAAAGGGGAGATTAAAAGGCTCGCTGTTAAAGGAGCATTGAGAAGAAAATTACTAGATATGGGTGTTATCCCAGGGAGTCATTTTGAAGTAGAGAAGCTTGCACCTCTTGGAGATCCTATTGATATTAAGATTAAGGGGTATCATTTATCTTTGAGAAAAGAAGAGGCAAGTTTGATCGAGGTGAAAAAGTTATGAATAAATTAACGGAAGCTAATTCTGGTGATACTGTTTTAATAATTAATATTAGGGGTGATACTGTGACGAATAAAAAGTTAGCTGATATGGGGGTTTTCCAAGGAGAAAGAATTAGAATTATTGATCATACAGGTTATGGGGGAATCACTATTTCTGTGAAAGGAAGCAAGTTGTCTTTAGGTCATGGACTTGCTGAGAAAATTTGGGTAAAGGATGTATAACAATGACTTTGCAAAAAATGAGAATAGCTTTAGTTGGAAATCCTAATTGTGGAAAAACGACTATTTTTAATAATTTAACAGGCTCGAATCAACACGTTGGTAATTATCCTGGTGTTACTGTTGAGAAAAAAGAAGGAAGTCTTACTTTTGCCGGATATGACCTTGATATTGTTGATCTGCCTGGCACTTATAGTTTATCGGCATATTCTGAGGATGAGTTAGTCGCTCGTAATTTTATTATTCATGAAAAGCCGGACCTTATTGTTAACATTATTGATGCTTCTAATCTTGAAAGAAATCTTTATTTATATACACAACTTATTGAGTTAAAAGTACCTGTAATTATCGCGATGAATATGTCAGATATTATTGAGAAGCAAGGGCATAAGATTAACTATCAAGAATTAGAGGTTATACTAGGCACAAAAATAGTTAAAACAGTTGGGAGCAAAAAAGAGGGGATGGAAGATTTGCTTACTGAAATTGTTAAAGAGCATAGATTTGAAAAAGTAAAAGTTGACTATGGTGAGGAAATAGAGACAGAACTTAAGAAGTTATCATCATTTCTTGATGATGTCGATGATTATAATGCGGAATGGTTAGCTCTTAAATTATTAGAAGAGGATGAAACAATTGTTGGTGTCATTGAAAAGCTGGAAATTAAAGATAAAATTTTATTTGAAGTTAATAAAAGTATTCATCATCTTAAGAATCATTTTGGGGATGATATAGAGGTTATGATCGCGGATAGGCGTTATGGTTTTATTAGTGGTGCCTGCATGAAAGCGGTCAAACTTACCTTAGAAAAGCGACATGATATTAGTGATATGGTAGATAAAGTTATTTTAAATCGTTTTTTAGGGTTACCTATTTTTGCTTTAGTAATGTATTTAATATTCAAGTTTACCTTTACCTTTTCAGAACCAATTGTTGGTCTTTTTGAAAGTTTTTTTGCATGGCTTTCAGTCTTGTCAAGTTCTGTTCTTCCTGAGGGGCTTTTAAGGTCTTTTATTGTTGATGGTATTATTGGTGGTGTTGGTGGGGTTCTCGGCTTTTTTCCTTTGGTTCTTTTTATGTTTTTTGCGATTGCTTTTTTTGAGGATTCGGGATATATGGCGCGTGCAGCATTTGTTATGGATCGAATCATGTCTAAGTTTGGTTTGCATGGGAAATCTTTTTTGCCAATGATGATCTCAACTAATGGCTGTGCTGTCCCAGGTATTATGGCAACACGCACAATTGAAAGTAAGAAGGATCGTCTAATTACAATGATGGTTACTCCTTTTATGATCTGCGGAGCAAAGCTTCCTATTTTTGCACTTTTTATTGCTGCATTTTTCTCGAGCAAAGATGGGACAAATGTGATGTTTTTAATGTATATTTTAAGTGTAATGCTGGCATTATGTAGTGCGTGGGTACTTAAGAAGTTTGTTTTAAAAGGGGAAACCGCACACTTTGTGATGGAGCTACCCCCTTATCGTATGCCTACTTTAAAAGGTTTGTTTTTGAAAATGTGGGAACGCGGATGGCTTTATATCAAAAAGGCTGGAAGTGTAATCCTTCTAATATCGATTTTAATTTGGGCAGGATTTTTATTCCCAAGGTTTAAACCAAGTGTGGGGATGAGTGAAGAAAAGGCTGCTAGTATGCAGATAGAAAATAGTATAGCTGGTCGTTTGGGTAAGGTTATTGAGCCTGTAGTTGAACCAATTGGTCTTGATTGGCGAGGTGGAGTGGCTTTGATTGCGGGGATTGCAGCAAAAGAGGTTGTTGTGAGTACATTTGGGACGATTTATAGTTTAGGTGAGGTTGATCTTGATGATGCAACCCCGCTTAAAGAAGCAATGAAAAATGACCCATTCTGGAATCCTTTAAAAGCAATTGCATTCTTAATGTTTTGTTTAATTTATATTCCTTGTTTCGTTGCTATGGCCGTTTTTTATCGTGAATCAGGTTCTAGCATAAAGTGGACATTATTTTTAATTTTTTGGACAATTGTCCTTGCATGGAGTGTCTCATTTATCGTTTACCAAGGTGGACTTGTCTTGGGGTTTGGAGGTTAAAATGGGTGATATGATCGTTTATCTTATAGTGGCTTTAGTTATTATTATTACGATTTGGAAGACAATCAATTTTTTTATGACAAAGGGTGATTTAAATGGTTGTGGTGGTTGCAGTGGCTGTGGTCAAAGTGATTGTAATGAGCATGAAAATGAGAAATAATTATTGATAAATTTAGAATATTTTTGAGGATACGAAGTCATTTTTTTAAATACTAGATTATAATGAAAAAGACCTCTGCACAACTAAGGTAAGTTTTTTAATGTTAAAAAAAAATCTATTTTTGGATTTAAAAAGTAAATTTTAAGCAACAATCAAAAAAAACTAAGCCTGTGCAGAAGCCTTTGAAAACAAAATTAGGGGAAAAATATGGGTAAAAAGTTAGTGAAAATTATGGGGATAATATCAATCATTTCAATGTCTAATCTATTGGCTGCGGATATGGCAGCAGAAGTTGCCGCTTTAAAAGCTCAGATGTCAAAATTCGAGGAATCATTTAAACCTTTGGAGGGCTTACGAATAGGTGTCGGTGCAACATTCATCAGTCAGGGAACAAATGATGCGAATAATAATACAGTGAATAATAAGAATGAGAGTAATGTCAGTAAGTTAAGTTATTCCGTAGATATAGAAATTGAAAAAACTTTTGATAATGAAAATATTGCTTTTATCCATTTAGAAACAGGTGATGGTATAAGTTTGGAGTATGATTTAGAAGTTTTTTCTAATGTCAATCGTGATACAGATGCTTCATCTGGGTTGGTTAGTTTAACAGAGGCTTGGTATGAGCATTCAGCTGATTTGTTCCCATTAACAGTAACCTTTGGTAAAATTGATCCTACAATTTATCTGGATAATAATGAGTATGCCAATGATGAGTGTACTCAGTTTTTATCTCATATTTTTAGGAATTCTCCTGTCATTAGTTTTCCTAATGATAATGCCTTAGGCTTTCGGTTTGCTTCAGAATTAGCGGAAGTTCTAAGCCTTGATTTTATGGTAATGGACGCCGTTGGTGATGGAGAGGATGTTGTGGATAATAGTTTTTTTTCTCTTCAGCTTAATTTTACTCCATTTGAAGGTGGAAATTATCGCGTTTATGGTTGGGTCAATAATAGAAGTTTCACAGATTGGCGAGATAGCATGTCTGATGGGCATGAGAAAAAAGGTTTTGGATTGAGTTTTGATCAAGCATTCAGTGAAGACTTTGGTCTGTTTTTTCGTTATGGGAGGCAAGAGTCCAATCTTTGGCTAGGCACAGGTTGGAGTGATCGGAATGGTTTTATTGAAAAAGACGAAGGTTCTTATTTAGACAGTTCTTGGAGTTTTGGTTTTGAGGCTTCTAACTTAGGTGTTGCTTATGGTGAGGTTATGCCATCTATCGAGTATAAAGAGGCAGGGACTGATTTGGCAGCTGAAAAGGAGAAACATTTTGAAGCATACTATGCAATTGAAGTTACGGACCACCTAACTTTTTCGCCAAATGTTCAAGTTATTCGGAATGCTTTTGGTGGGGATGCTTATAACAAAGATGATAAAGATGATAATATTGTCATAGGTGGAGTTAGAGCACAGATTAGTTTTTAACTTTTTTGGCTAAGTAGATTTATTGGTTTTATACAAGTAAAGCGGTAGCTTAAATCTGCTTGAGGTAAGTTTGAATCCTAAATATTTTTGAGAGTTTGTTGTTTTTTATTGATTTTTAAAAGGTTATTTTATATTATTATGTCTCATTAAAACTATAAGCTGTTTTATGATGGTTTTTTTAATTTTCTTTGAAATTATTTTTAATAAGCTTGATAAAATTTATATTTATCGGGGTGTGGCACAGTTGGCTAGCGCGCCTGTTTTGGGAACAGGAGGTCCTCAGTTCGAGTCTGAGCACCCCGATTTTTTATATTTTACTGTTTAACGGGGTGTGGCGCAGTTGGTTAGCGCGCTAGTCTGGGGGACTAGAAGTCGCCCGTTCGAATCGGGTCACTCCGATATCTGACTTAATGCGCCTGTAGCTCAGCTGGATAGAGCAACTGCCTTCTAAGCAGTAGGTCAAAGGTTCGAATCCTTTCAGGCGTATATTGCTATCTTTTTTTTCTAAATCAAAACCTCCTCTAAACTTTGAAAAAATACTATTTCACGATTAATAAATTGCTTTAAGTCTTAAGCTTTTTATATATTTTCTGACTTGGTCACAACAGAGTATTTTTATTTCTTATTCTTTTAATTTTTATAAATTCTGAAATCGCCCAATTTTATTTATTGTAGCATTTAAAAGAAATAGGAAAGGGTTAGACTTCTTGTTCAAGGTCCTCTCTGCATTATATATTTTTATTTTAAAATAGAAAAAAATAGCTGAAAAGTTATAATAAAATTGAGTTTTTGTATTTTAAGTTTTACTCATTACCAGATGCTTAAGTATGGATGATTGAATAAAAGTATAAAAAATTAATTTTTTATACAAGGATTGTTATATATGCACACAATAAATCTTAATAAATGGACACATAAACATAATTTTACAGTTTTGAATGGAACTGCTGAACGGCGAAGCATGCAGGTTTTAATTATAACAGCGATTACAATGATCGTTGAAATTATTGCAGGGTTTATTTTTGGATCAATGGCATTGCTTGCTGATGGATGGCATATGGCAACACATGTTTTTGCTTTTATGCTAATGATTTTTACATATAAATATGCAAAAAAACATGCTCAAAATGGGGATTTTACTTTTGGAACGGGGAAGGTAAGTGCTCTCGGTGGATTTGCTAGTGCGGTGGCATTAGCAACGGTCGCTCTTATGATGTCAGTAGAATCAATAGAAAGAATTTTAAGCCCTAAAGTAATTTATTATAACCAAAGCAATTTTAATAACAATAATTGGTTTGCTTGTTAACATTATTTCTGCTTTTCTTTTGGGGTATAAGGACCATAGCCATGATCATAAACATCATCATGACCATAGTTTAAAAGCTGCGTATTTTCATGTTTTGGCAGATACTTTAACTTCAATTTTAGCAATACTGGCATTATTTGCTGGTAAAATATTTGGATGGAATTGGTTTGATTCAGTAATAGGAATAGTTGGAGCAGTAGTTATTAGCTTTTGGGCATATGGATTATTAAAAGATACAAGTGCTATTTTATTAGATAGAAATATGGGGGGGAAATATAAATCTGAGATTAAAGCTATAATAGAGGCTAATTCTGATAATCGTATTTCGGATTTGCATTTATGGAAAGTTGGTGAAAAAGATTATGCCGTAATAATTGCTTTAGTTACACATTTCCCAAAACCTACAGAGTATTATAAAGACTTATTGAAAGGTGTGGATGGTTTATCTCATATAACCGTTGAAATAAATCAGTGTTTTAATGAGTCATGTACCTAAAATGATTTTTTTATTTTGAAAATGGTGCCGGAGAAGCTAGTTCTGTGGATTATATAAATAATGTATTAAAGTTATATGAGTGGACAGGAAACTTCTTGAAGAATGCTAGTATTATTGCTGTTATAAAGTGACTTATGATTAATGATGAAATTTTTTCGTTATAAAACTCAATAGTTTTATAATAATAAATAAAATAATAACTTGAATTGTTTATTGATAAAAGTATACTTGTATTATATTTTTGATTAAAAATATAAGAAACATATTGATAAATTTTTTGAAAAAGAAATTTTATGGCTAAGGGGGGAATCCTTTTAAACAGACTTACTCCTTAGGTGCAATATTTTTATTTGGAATATTTTTTGATTTCAGTGGTGACCGTAGCTCAGCTGGTAGAGTATTCGGTTGTGGTCCGAATTGTCGCGGGTTCGAGTCCCGTCGGTCACCCCAATTTCCGACTTTCTTACATTCTATGATACTGTCAAATGGTTTTTGCATTGAAAATAAAAGGTTTTTTCCATTATAGGTGGAGTTCGAAACTAGTAATTTCAATAGTTTTTTCTTTTCTTCTGCATTCTGCTGTTTGAATAAATATTTTGCCTTGCTTGCTAATTTCAAAATTATATCTGCATTTTTAAAGTAATTTGTATCACTTTTTTGATGTGCAAGTAATTTTATTGATAAATCTTCTTTTTCCTTTAGCCACTTAGTAGTTTGATGTCTCCAAAAATCCTCTGTTATTTCTTCATCTACTTTATCAACATAAGCTCTATCAATTCTATTTTGCAATATTTTAACTTGTTTCTTTATGCTTTCTACTGCATTGTTATGATAATCTATTTTGTCTTTAAAACTCTCTTTTAAGCCTTTGCATATCAAGTCTACCTGCTCTTGTGTTAAGTGGATACTATCAAGCATTTCTTCTATTTGTGTATCAATTTGTTCTTGTTTTAAGTATGGCATTTTACAATTACCTTTATATCCAGTACACCTATAATAAATATATTTTTCTTTTTGTATTTCAGCGGTTAAAGAACATCCACACTTTGAGCATTTTATAAGGTTTGTATAAGCAAACAAATCTTTTCTGCTTTTTGATTTATTAGGGTTTCTCATAATACTTTGAACTTGATTAAATAAAAGCTTATCAACTATTGGTATATGACTAGCATTAATATATCTTTCATTTTTCCAATAAAAAACTCCTGTGTAAAATTCATTTTTCAAAATTATTTCAACTGTGCTTTTATAGAAATTTTTACCACTTCTATACACAAACCCTTCTTTTAAAATCTGTTTTCTTACGCTTGCTAAAGAATA
Source organism: Bacteroidota bacterium (assembly GCA_024206165.1). Taxonomy (GTDB): domain Bacteria; phylum Bacteroidota; class Bacteroidia; order Cytophagales; family Amoebophilaceae; genus JAAGZN01. Next base: position 4,951 of record JAAGZN010000319.1, on the reverse strand, counting down.
ATTGCCTGTTACATAAAGTTCAAACATTCTTTTTATAAAAGGTGCTGTTTTTTCATCTAGTTTAATATCTTTTTTTCCGTTAGTATCGGTATAATTTAAGTATCCAACTGGTGCATATGATGGGAAAATACCTTGTGAGGCTTTTTCTGTTTGTCCTTTTTTGGTTTCTTCTGAAAGGTTATCTGAATAGTTTTTTGCCATTAAAGCCTTGATACCAAAAATAAACTTTTCATTTGAACGAGAATTTTTATCTAATACAACATTTTCTTTAACAAGGTGCATTATTATATCTTCATAAGCCATTAAAGCGTCAATAGTTGCATAATCTGTAATATTTCTTAAAAGCCTATCTGTTTTTTCAACTAATAAATGCTTAACATCTTTATTATTTTTTAAATACTCAAGCATTGCATTAAAATTAACTCTACCTGCTTTTTTAGCAGTTTCCACATCAACAAACTCTTTGACTATGTGTAAATCATTTTTAGAGGCATATTCCATTAAAAACTTTAATTGTGCTGGTATTGAATAGCCTTCTTGTTCCTGTTCTTTTGAGGAGACACGAGCATAAAGAATTGTTTTTTGTGTACTCATTATAAAATCCTTATAACTTTTCTATTTCTGATTGAGAAAGTTTTGTATATTTTATGATTTCTTCAATAGGTCTATTATCTTGTTTCATTTCTTTTGCCATTTCAAATTTTTCTTTTATTCTACCTTCAACAATACCCTCTAGCTTGCCTTCTACTTTGCCTTCAATTTTTCCTTCTTGTCTGTCTTCTTCTCTTCGTTGTTCATATAATTTTTGCATTTTATATTTTTCTTCCATACTAAAGAAACTATTATTGCCGATTATAATATGGTCATGAAATTTCATACCACCTGTTTCTGTTAAAAGTAAAAGTTCTTTTGTAAAATTTATATCATTGCCACTTGGTTCAGGATTTCCACTTGGATGGTTATGAACCACAATAACTCCATACGCATTTAATGCTATTGAGGCTCTTATTACTTCAAATTCTCTAGTATAAATCCCATCTATTCCGCCAACTGCAACTACTTCATAACATAACATTTTAAAATCTTTATCTAAACTTATTGTTATTATTTTTTCTTTTGATTCATTTTGCATATCAGAAAACAATTCATAAACTAATTTTGTATCTATAAGTTGAACATCTTTAAATTTTGCTGATACTCGTTTCTTTTTGTATTTCATGTTTATTTCTCGTAAGTAAACTATTTCTTTTTTTAGAGTTTCTGACATTTTGTTTCTCCTAGTGTTAATTTGTTAAATATACGAATAATTTATTTAATTAGAAATACTGCATATTATTTTATTCCATATTTTTTTATGTTCTAGTTTTATTACATTGTCAATTTCTACATAATAAGCATATTTTTCAATAAATTTATTGGTATTATTAAGCAACCGAAGATAATACTTAATTGTTGGAATAATTCCATTTACAATTATTTGACAACCGTGTTCTTTAGAAATATAAGCTATTACTTTGTTTATTTTTTCAAGTTCACTTTCATCACTTAGTTTTGTAGAAAGTAAATAGTATCTCTCAACTGGGTATATTTTTAATTTTTCATATGCATCACTTATCATTTGTGCTGTTATCTGTTTTTCATACTTCACTTCAACTGCCTCAAAAGGAATTTTTTTACTATCAAGGATATTAATATCTCCAATTTCTCCTGAACGAGCATCTGCAGAAGTATGAGATTGTAATATTTGTAATTCTTTATCTTTATATCTATTGAGTTCTTTAATAATTAACTTATATAAAGAATAAATTGCTAATACAGGCAATCTTGATTTCCCAACTTCTGAACATGACTCAAAATGTTCGGTTAAAATTTTAACTATAACTTGTATTGAAATTTTTTTATCTAATAATGGCTGGATAATTAAATCTATTTGATGTTCTTTTTTATAAATCATGAGTTTTTGAAATAAGTATATTAAATAATCATTTGGCGATTTTTTTTTCTCTTCAATAAAGTTTAGAATTTCTAAAAATGCACTTTTAGTTTTTGTAGGAGTAATTTTGCCAGGAAAGTTTAAATTATAAGGTCTATTTTGTTCTAAAGAACGAGTTAACCATCCACTTTCTACCATCGCAGGAAATCCATTTTTTTTCATAAAAGGGGTAATAATATTAGTATCATATGTTCTACCAGAAAAACCACCTTGCATATTTGATTGATGATTACGAATATCTTGCTGTGGCACAATAATTTTATATGAAAGTAAGGTTATTAAAACAGTTAAAACCGCTTTTCTTTGTTCACATGTTTCAATAATTATATTTAAGTTTTTAAGTTCTTCACTACTTAAAGGTTTTGGAATAATTATTTTATTGTTTTTTTTAAAAAGATTTTTAGCAATTGATAGTAATTCTTTTAGTTTTTGATCTGCATTTTCATAAATTTCATTTTGACTCATACTTCCACCTTAAAATATTGATTGATTATTTCTTTACCAATTGTTTCTATCATAGGGACTGATACTGAATTACCTATTTGATTATATAATTTACCATTTGTACTTACTTTAATAAATTTATTTGAAAACCCCATAAGTTTAAAACATTCATTAATTGTAAGTTTTCTTACATTTTTTCCATCATATATCCAAAATCTACCAGAGGTTTCTTGTGAAGGGATGGTTGGGTGTGTTCCATTTATATGATAAATTCTATTTGGTTGTTTATGCACTCTAGATAAATGTTCAGTTTTTGGACGAACTCCAGTTTTTCTTATAGTTTTATTTCTATATCCACAAAATATAAGCCCTGATTTCTGTTTTATCCATAATGAATTATCAATTATTGTGTACTCGTTTTTATCTAAAAATTCAAAATCACCATTTTCATCTAATATATCTTTTAAATAAATTTGAGATTTTTGTTGTAATTTAGCAAAATCAAATTTATTTTCTTTATTAGCAATAACAATAATTCTTTCTCTATTTTGAGCAGTTCCAAAGTCTTTAGAATTCAAAATTTTCCATGAAGTTTTATATCCAATATTTTCAAGTTCAAATAATATTGTTTCTAAAGTTTGTCCTTTATTATGGTGTTTTAAGTGTTTTACATTTTCTAAAAAAATTACTTTAGGATTTTTAGCTTTAATGATTTTCAAAATATCAAAAAACAAATTCCCTCTAGAGTCAGCAAAGCCTTTTTGTCTTCCACAAATAGAAAATGGTTGACAAGGAAATCCTGCACATAAAATATCATGATCAGGTATTTTATCTTCATTAACTTGTTTTATATCACCAAAAACATTCATTTTATAATTTAATTCATAAGTTTTTCTGCATTCTATATCAATATCAGAAGCAAATAAACATTTTGCTTTTAAACTATCAAATGCTAAATGAAAACCACCTATTCCAGCAAATAAATCAATGTATGTTATATTGTTAGTATGTTTTTTGTTTTTATAAATCATTTAACCATGTCCCTTTTAAATTGCATTATATCCTCAACATCATAAACACGATAATTATTAACTGTATTTCGTTTAGCTTTTAAAATACCTCTATTATCCCATCTTCTTAAAGTTTCAGGATTAACATTTAAAATTTTTGAGGCTTTTTTTACTGTAATATATTTTTCACTCATAGTTTTAAACTCCATAAAAAACATTCAATAACATTATACTAAAACAAACAAAAAAATAAACATTTTTCTGCCGCATCTTTTCTTTTTCTTAACCCCCTCTTTAATAATAAGATTTTAATAAATTAAAAAAGTTTTTTGATTTATTAAACAACCTTAATGTGATTGTATTTTAGAGGCTGTGGCAGAAACTAAGAACTTTGATTTAAACCTGCTTGTATTTCTTTTTTTACTTCTTCGGCAATCATTTGTTTCATCATATTAGCATCAAATTTATTATTTTCTTTTCTAAACAAGTTTTTAATAATCTCACCTTGTTTATAAGGCTCAATATATCCATAACTTGTAAATGTAGTTAAAGGGCTTTCATGTCCTAAATTTTGACTCCAAGCCTTAAACTGCTCTGGAGTTTGACAGTATTTTTCTCCAAACAAAACTAATGTACTTCTAAAACTATGAGGTGTAAAGTAATTCAAACCTGAACTTTCAAAGGCCTTTTTAAAAATATCTCTTATTTGACTTGCACTGCTCCAATGTATTGGTTCAACTCCATTACTTATAAAGGATGAATTTTTATCAAAACTTATTTTTGTTCTTGGAAAAACTGGATTATCTAAACTATAAAATTTTTCTTCTAATAAATATTTCATCCAATTTACAAATATTTCAGTTATGTCATCACCTACAGGAAAAAAGAATGTTGTTATTTGTTTACTAAACTTTGTTTTTACTTCTCTAGGATTTTGATTTATAAACTTATTTTCAATATCAATATGCTTAATCTTCAAAGAAGCAATTGCACCATCTCGAATACCTGTTAAAATGGTAAAAGCTATTAATGCTTGATTTCTTTTTTCTATTTCTGTTTCACTTTGCATACTAAAAATAACTTTTTTTATTTGTTCTAGTGTTGGAGATACTTTATATTCTTTTGACTTTGCAGTTCGTGTATCTTTTTCGGATAAATTAAAATAATCTATATCTAAAATATTTATCTTGGTTTTATATCCTGTTTGATATGCAAGCCATTTAAAAAAGTCCTGCAAGTTTCTCACTGTAGATAAAACAGTAGACTTGCTTAAATTTTGCCCAGTTTGCTTATTTTTAGAGCTTAAAAAGGAACCCTTAAAGTCTATTGCCTTTTTCTTGTTAAAAGTCTTAAAATCTTTATACTCTGTAAACTGTTCATACCTAGTTAAAGACTTTCTAATATTATCAATTGTGCTTTGACTTTTTTTAAAAGCCTCTTTTAAATATATAAAATATTTTCTTTTTATTCTTTCATTTTCTGCATTATATTTAATCATTTTTAC
>JAAGZN010000318.1 GCA_024206165.1 Bacteroidota bacterium | reverse complement strand
TAGATATTGTATTATTTGAAGTTGAACTGAAATTATATTTACCATAAAGATTAATATGAGACCACGTAATTGGGCTTACTTGTTCTAACACTTCTATTTGATTTGATTGATTTTTATTTTGTTTTTGCTCTAAGAATTGTGACAATAAATAACTATTAAAATATACGATCATATTACAAATCAAACGGTTACATTCATGATAGATTAGCTGTTCTGATTCTGATCTTGTCATTATTTTCCCACCATTAGCAAAGCCTACAGCTCTTTTTAGTCTATGATATGATTCTTGACGATTTACTGATTTTTGTACATATTGTCTTAAACTTAAATCATCAATATAGTTAAGAATATAAATAGAACGTATTACTTTATCATATTCTACTAAAGCTTTTCTTGTTTTATTGCTTTTAGGTGAATTACAAATCTTTTTTATAATAGTGCTTACCGTCCCCGTTTTAAGAGCTAAGGAAGCAATAATTCTTTTGATATTAAACTCTTCTTCTAATATGCAGGATGCATTTATTTGGCATTTAGGCTTTAAAATATAATTATCAGGGTAAGAATTTAATGAATTCATTCCACAAAGAAACTCACATTTATTATTTAAATTAGCAAACCTTGGAGCAAAGATACAGCCAAAAAAATCAAACATGCCGAAATTTATATTATTAATTCCGTGACTATCGGATGTTTGATAATCAGGCTGAATTTCAGATTCATTCATTAGAAATAATTCTAAATTGGAATGGCCTTCGTATTCGTTAGGACTTATAATTTTAGCTGTTAAGGCCAAGTAATTAGCACTCATAGTCAACACGGAGATACCTTTATCACGGCCAAAATATTTTGATGAATACCTAGCATTTATACTATCAACTCCAACTTGGAATTTTTGACCATCAATACCGCTGAAAATACTCTCTTCTGCTATATTAAAGTGTTTAAATATAGGGAGTTTCTTCGTTTCATTGATTAATTGCTCATTGGCTAACTTAAGTGTGTCCTCTCGGATAAAATTTAAACTTACATTCTTAAGTTTATCTAAGAAAAAGTCGGAGCTAATAGACATTTTTCTTAATCCCATATTCGTTGCTTGAGCTGTTAATACTGCTTTTATTAATTCTTTGTCTATAGTTTTACTGTTATTTAAAAGATGAGTGAAATTTGTAAGAAACCCAGTCTTATTATCTGCAAAGTGGATAATATCTACTAAATCTGTTTGAGGCAAACAACCAAAAAAATTTTCATTTAATGGCAATGTATCTATTCTGTCATACTTTAAAATCCATTTTCCTTTATCTTTAATCTTAAAATTAGAATTTTCATTTGTAATAATTCTTTTGTTCACTCTATGGATCGTTTCTTCTAAATAAGCTAGCTTATCATTTAGCACTTTTTCCATAGGTTCTGTGATATAGGGTAAGGAATCTAGAGAGTTTAAAATTTCGATATAGTTTTCTTTGAAATAATCTTTATTTATTAAATCATCTTCTATATGGCGGTATTCTAGAGAATCTTTTATAAATATATCATTACTAATAATTTTTCTTTTAAGAATTTTATAAATCAGAATTTCATATCTATTAATGTTTATAGAGTTATTGGTTGAGTCTAATATGAATTTGTTGTCCTGTTTTTGAATAAATTCAGTTGGTACATTATCAGTAGATAAAGTTTTATATTTGCCTTTTTTTACAAATTCGATAGCATTAAAAAAATCAGTATAAAAATCTGCTGTAGAATGATAAGAAAACTCTAGAGTTTTAAATAATCTTTTTACATTACGATTAATAAAAGAATATTGTTTATCATATGCCATCCAATTAAGCAGTTTTTTATCAAAACTTGTTTTAGCAAGGTAATTAGACAATTCTTTTATTTTGTTCTCAGATAAAATAGAATAAACCTTATCTTGAAATTCTTGATGGTATTTATATTTAATAACAATTAAATATAAAATTTCTGGTACTTTTTTAGAGTTATTATTTTGTTCAGTTTTAATTGCTAAAATGGATTTATTCACCTCATCAATAACATTACTTTTGTATTTACCCATCAAAAATAGAAAGGTTTTAATTAAATTATTATTTATTTTCCTATACTGATAATGAGCAAAACAAAGGATATAAAGATATTGTTTTGTTTTACTAAACTTTTTTATTTGCTGTATAGTATAACCATCAATTAGTTTTGCAAAATACCGAACGGTAGAATTACTAATGCCTAACTTAGTAATAATGACTTGAGATTTCTGATAGATTTCTTGCAATGATTCTTTTTTTTTGAGTTCTTTTAAAACACTATTATAAGAAAATCCAGAAGCAGGACTCTTAATTAGAGTTAATAAATATCTAGTTTTGCTTTCCTTTTCAATTAAAGAATCTACGTCATCTTTTAGTTTTGTATCCAATAACTGAGTTAGAAGTTCAAATATTCTGTTTTCTTCTTCAATTAGAATTTTAGAAATAATTTTTTGGACAGTAGAATAAGCAGGAAAAATAAATTGAAATTTATGAGAATATAGCAATAGTTCTTTAAAAATATATTTAGGATTAGTGTCTATTTTTACTATTTTTCTAACTTTATCATTAAATTTTTCTTCAAATTCAGTGAAAGATTTAAAAGATAAAAAATTAAGAATTTCTTGTCTTTGTTTTAAAATAGTATTCTCCGCACAGGTAATTTTTAATGATTTTAAATCATAATTATTGAAATAATGCTCAATAATATATTCACTATCCTGCTTACAACTCAAAAGATCAAATTTAAAAAAACGAGAAGAACATTTAAAATACCCTAGCTGTAAAATAAAAAAGACCTTTGCAGTAATTGATTTAGATTTTGCCACATGTGATAACTGTACTTCATCTAATTTAAAAAAAAGATTTCTATCAGAAGCTGTAAATACTGGTCTTTCATAGACTTTTTTATATTCAGAAAGTGAGATTATTCTTAATCTTTTTTCAGATTTGTTATTCATTAAACATATTTATAAAATTGAAAAATTGTTGTTTTCATATAAGTAAAACTAGAAAAATGATTGTTAAGCATATGAAAATAAGTTAGAAATGTGATTATGTCAAAGAGTTTTGTGAAAAATTAATTTATTAGGAATATTCACAAAAAAACTTGTAACATCTCTCATTAATGTACATTGAAAGCCTAATCACAAAGAATCAAACGCTAATTGCCTCTTCAGAGAAGTAACCTTAAAATGTGCAGATATTTTTTTTAAAGTTTTTACAAGAATGTTATTATTTTAATATAAATGTCTATAAATAGCTTTAAAGAAATAGTACAAAATTTATGAAATTATAGAATATAAAATAAAAAATGATATCCTGTTTTTAAATATGTATTTTAAAATGAAATTATATTCTCTACAAATCTAAAAATAGATTCAATATATAAATAAACCAAGATCTTGTTTATATTTTGAGGGTTTTGGAGGGAAAGTTCAATTGTAACC
>JAAGZN010000002.1 GCA_024206165.1 Bacteroidota bacterium | reverse complement strand
TTAATAGAAAGGATAAGGTTTAGAAACCTCCAGCAATTAGTGTTTTGATTAAAATTTTTGTTAGAAGGTATTGAGTTAATTACCTTCTTAAGTTTATCACGTCTTTGTGGCCAAATATGTCAGAGAAAGGGCTCCTATCAAAAAGGCTGACTTATGATCCAAATTCAGAGACGATTTGTATTGTCTCGGCAGACTTTACTTGAAGACTAAGTGTCAAGAATAATTTGAAATATTTAGAGTTTCGTCGGCTAATTGAGATACTAAGGTTTCCTAGAAGCGGGAAGATCGAAGGGTCCAGTGAAACGTTGAGAAGCGTTCAGACACTTGTGTTTTGATGAAGATTTTGGTAAGAAAGTATTAAGTTAATAACCTGTTCAAATTTATCATGTGTCTTTGACCAAATATCACTGAAGAAAAGGCTGCCATCTAAAAGGTTGACCGATCAAGCTCATTCAGAGACGTTTTGTATTGCTTTCAGGTGTTCTTTTTTCAAGAGAAACTGTCAAGAATAATTTAAAACACTTAGACTCTCTACGGACCACTTGGATACTAGGTTTTGCTGGTAGCTTAACGATTTATGGGTCTAGCCAGTTAAGAGCCAAATACATGCAGATTCCTTTCCTTTATCAAGGTAAATTTATGTTAAGGGCTAGCTGG
>JAAGZN010000317.1 GCA_024206165.1 Bacteroidota bacterium | reverse complement strand
TACGAAAAAGGGATAGAAGTTACGAAAAAGGATATGGATGCTATAAACATTAATGGCGACAAATTTCATCCTGAATGGAATTATACCATTGAAAATTCTGCATAGCCAATCATTTAGGTTATTAAATTACAGATCCTTAATCATATCTTACATAAAATCTACTTATTTGTTTTAATTTGTTTCTCTAATTGTTTTTCAACGTCATTCATAAATTGATTAACTAAATCTTTTTTTGAGTTTTTAAATAACTCATTTGGGCTTTTTATTATTTTAGGATTTTTATCTTTAAATCTTTTATAAATATAATTATTATATAAAGTCTTGTATCTATATATTTCATTTACATGTTTCTCTATAATTGGCAAATAAAGTTTTTTATAAATTTCTTTTATTTGGTTGCTATCTAAATCATTTATTTTAATACCACTAACTTCAAAATCTTCAAAAGCTATTTTTTGATATTTTTCATCTATCTCTTTTTTATTTTTATAAAATTTATTAGGATCATAATTTCTCGTATTATATAATTTTAAAAACTCCTTTCCTTTATTTAATATTTTAATATCATCTTTTTTACTAAAATAATTGTTTTTATCATCAAGATATTTAACAAAATCATCTAATTCCTTTTCAGAAGAAACTTTAGTAGTTTCAGTACTTGTTGATCCTTGACTATTATCATTATTATTGCCTTTATCACAATTGATAAATAAGGTGGTCATAAATAACAAATTTAATATGACGGTCTTTTCGATATTTTTAAGTTTAAACATAATTTTTAAATTTTTTATTGATAAATTGTCCGAAATATAAAAAATTTAAAATTAGAGACATAATTTATTGAAAACTTTTATACTAATAATAAATGATGTTTTCTGAAACCATTTAAATTTTAAAAATAATGGTTGATTATCAGGTAATTATCAATAAAAGCAGTATAATTTGGTATTGCTACTAAAGAATAGTTTTGGTAAATTTGTATATTCACCAAAGCAAAAAATACAAATGATAAACAAACAATGCCCTAAATGCCATCATAATGTATGTACAAAAGATGGAAAGGCAAAAGGAAAACAACGTT
>JAAGZN010000316.1 GCA_024206165.1 Bacteroidota bacterium | reverse complement strand
TGGGTATTAGTGTGTATTTGTATTTTTTACAAATACAATTTGTGGATTTTTTGTAATTTTTTTGGATATCCTGGATCGTGGTAGCAAGACGGTCATTTTGATATATGACACTTGGGCCAATCTCCTCTCGATCATGTGTATTTGTGGGTATTTGGGTGTATTTGGGTGTATTTGTGGATTTTACAAATACGATTTGTGGATTTTTTGTGATTTTTTTTTGGATATCCTGGATCGTGGTAGCAAGACGGTCATTTTGATATATGACACTTGTGGTATGTAAGGCTGGTAAATATGATAAATAGGGTAAACAAATACGTTATGGCGCGCAGCAAATAAGTTATAACTCTGCAACATTTTTAGGGAGGACCCCTTTTCAACTTAAATGCTGTATATCTCGCCACACTGTCACTGTACAGACCAGCCGAGGGTATGTGCGGAAGGACAATTCCAAGGGCTTTCCAACGCACCCCTGGAAAGCCCCCACAGCACTATCATTCATGGAGAAAATGGCCGTCAAACATGTATTTCCCGCTATAACTGGGTCACCACCACAACCTCTCACTTGTAAAGTAGAGAGGTTGGACCCGACCTACCTGGAAGGATGACCCCATGACCGGCGGGCATCCCACCTCCCACCCGCCCTGCTCTCTGGTCTCTGGAGCAAGGGGTGCTGAAGTCTTCACAGTAGGGTGAAAATTTGCCA
>JAAGZN010000315.1 GCA_024206165.1 Bacteroidota bacterium | reverse complement strand
AGTTCTAGGCTGTTCCCATGTACAGAACTGTTGTAATACGTATATTTACAGCGTTTAAGAGCTAACAGAATCGTTTAAATCCATGCAAAAGGCCTACTTTATAAGAAATTGAGTTGAACTCTTACTGGGGGGCTAAGTTTTAACTAAGTTTCATGGAAAATTATAAGAAACACTCCGTGTAATAAGTTCTAGGCGGTTCCAATGGACAGAAATGTTATAATACGTATGTTTATAACATTTTAGAGCTAACGGAATTGTTTTATTCCATGCAAAAGGCGATCTTTATAAGAAATTGAGGTGAACTCTTATTGCGGGGCTAAGTTTTCACTAAGTTTCATGGGGAACTATAAGAAACCCTCGAAGTAATAATTTCTATGCTGCTGCCATGGACAGAACTGTTGTAATACGTATGTTTACAACGTTTTAGAGCTGACGGAATTGTTTTATTCCATCGAAAGGCGTTCTTTATAAGAAATTGAGGTGAACTCTTATTGTGGGGCTAAGTTTTCACTAAGTTTCATGGGAAACTATAAGAAACCGTCGGTGTAATAAGTTCTAGGCTGCTGCCATGGACAGAACTGTT
>JAAGZN010000314.1 GCA_024206165.1 Bacteroidota bacterium | reverse complement strand
GTACCACCTGCACCACCTGCACCACCGGCACCACCTGCACCACCTGCACCACCTGCACCACCTGCACCACCTGCACCACCGGCACCACCTGCACCACCTGCACCACCTGCACCACCTGCGCCTGCACTGCACTGCACTGCACTGCACTGCCCTCAGCGGGCAGCGTCACCTCACTCTGCTGCAGGAGACTGCGCTCTGTCTCACCTGCAAGTACCTGATGCCCGCCGACCTGCCCGCCGACTTCTTCACGTCCGAGCTGTGCGGCCAGTTGGAGCTGGAGCTGCAGCCCGCCCAGACGGACCTGTCGCTGCGCTGCTGCCCGGCCAGATGAGGGACCGCACCGCCCCGCCCCACCCCTCCCGCCCCCCGCCCCGCACCCACCCCGCCCCCACCCCCACCCTGCCGCCGACAGCGAGATCGCCGGGGTCCACTCGTTCCAGAGCGACGCAGCCAGCAGGATGGGCGCCGCCGCGCTGAACTGCAAGGCCTCCACCTCAGCCTGGAGGACGAGGTGGAGGACGAGGTGGAGGACGAGGTGGAGGACGAGGTGGAGGACTAGGTGGAGGACGAGGTGGAGGACGAGGTGGAGGACGAGGTGGATGACTAGGTGGACGACGAGGTGGATGGCGAGGTGGAGGATGAGGTGGTGTACGAGGCAGAGGACGAGGTGGAGGACGAGGTGGACAGCAAGGTGGACGACGAGGTGGAGGAGGTGGAGGACGAGGTGGAGGACGAGGTGGAGGACGAGGTGGAGGACGAGGTGGAGGACGAGGTGGAGGACGAGTTGGAGGACGAGTTGGACGACGAGGTGGACGACGAGGTG
>JAAGZN010000313.1 GCA_024206165.1 Bacteroidota bacterium | reverse complement strand
TTCCTTTAGGTACACAAGCGGGAAGGGGTGGCCGAAGGCCACCGCCTCTCTGCGCTCTAGGTCTCTGGTCGCGCTAACTTCTAGTCTCTCTATATGAGTAAACCTCTCCACCATCAGACCCTTAGAATACCAGTTGTCTGTGCTCCGTCCTCCTCCGTCCTCCTCTACGAGGCCTTGCAAGATATATTGTACATTTGGCGGCCAGCACAGTTCCGTTTTGGAAAGTTGCAAAATGGCCTAAAATGGGTCAAATGGGGTATTTCCATAGTCACATGGATGCATAGGACTGGGATCTTACAAAAAATTGGCCGGGCATGCATGATTTCATGCATGCATGCATATAGGCTCAATCAGACAGGCAAATCGTCACTTATGGAGGTTTATCATGATAATGAAAATCATGATAATGAGCATGAAAATGATTGGAAGACATTCCATGCTCTAAAGGTACACTATATACATCATCCCAGACACATTGCAACCAATTTTCTGACCTCTAAACCCACTTTTAGAGTTGAAATTGGGACTTAATTTTTAAAATCCTTGTTACACTTTTCAAAAGTGGCACCAAAAATTGAGCCAATCGGTGCAACCAAACAATCACTGGAAGCGTCTACATTATGTGCTTCCAGTGATTGTTTTGTTTTAATGGTCACCCAATTTTTTCATGCCACTTTTGAAAAGTGTAACAAGCCCTATTTTTGTCAACATTGCCACTTTTGGCATAGGTTTGCCCCTTCCACAGTGTCTAGTGGCCCCAAATTAAGTTGTGGACCCCAAGTGTTTTACATAAAATTGTTCGCCTTGAGCAGACGAACATCCATGACCAATCAGAAAAATTCCCACCCCCAAACTTTTGGATGAAAACAGCCACTTTGCAAAAAGTTGAAAAATTCCGAAAATTTCACTACATCTGATTTTATAGTACAAAGTTGCTTCTAGCACCAACATTTGGCGGGCCAAACTTTTTTTCGATTTGTTTATCTGAAAGCTGAGAAGCATAGCTATCCAGAACACCCCCGGATTTTGCCATAGCCTCTTTTATTCAGGGAGCAATATTCAAGTCAAGTTTGAAAATGAGATTTCACTACACCCAAAACAAGGCAATTTTAACCACTTTTCCAACTTTAACTATTTTTAACAGTCTAACTAGCTATGCACCATACTGAATGACCTATACCATCGGAAAGCTGAGCTCAAGGCGGATTTTTAGAGCCTGGGGTTGGGGGGGTCACCTAGTGAAAATATGGTGCTAGATTTTTGTCAACATGGTGGCCGCCAAATAT
>JAAGZN010000312.1 GCA_024206165.1 Bacteroidota bacterium | reverse complement strand
TTCCTTTGCTATAATTTTCCATGTCACAAATGTAACATTTTACATTTAAAATAAGGAATTTAAAGGACTGAAGTCATTTTCCATCTGAAAGATGGAGGCTTTAAACCAAACTTGAGACAGTAAAGAAATTGAAACGGAGATGATTTTGAGAATGAAAAAATAAATTTGAAAAACATGAGTAAAGAGATTGAAAGGGAGATGATTTTGAGAATGTAAAAATAAATTTGAAAAACATAAGTAAAGAGATTGAAAGGGAGATGATTTTGAGAATGTAAAAAGAAATTTGAAAAACATAAGTAAAGAGATTGAAACTTCTTTGAACTTTAACCAAAACTAATAAATATAATAAATTCAGTTTAAATTATTTTCTTATTCTTACAGATACCAAAAGTCTTTCGATGATATTCTGTTATGCCATAATTTTTAATAGAATCGATATGGTTTTTTGTTGCATATCCAACATTATTTCTCCAGTTATAGACTTCAAAACCTTTATCCAATTTAATCATAATATTGTCTCGATATTCTTTAGCTAAAATTGAAGCTGCGGCTATAGATAAGAATTTAGAGTCACCTTTAATGATACAATTATAAGGAATGAAATTATGAGGTTTATAAATATGTCCATCAATTAATAATAATTCTGGCTTTATGTTTAATTTATCTATTGCTCTATGCATAGCTAAAAAGGATGCATTCTTACAATTTATTTTATCTACTTCTTTATTACAACATTCTCCAATACTCCAAGATAGGGCATTCTCTTTTATTTCTTTACTAAGCTCCTTTCTTTTATATTTATTAATTTGTTTGGAGTCTTGGATTTCATGATTTTTATAATTTTTGGGGAATATTACGGCTGCAGCAACTATTGGTCCTGCTAAAGAACCTACACCTACTTCATCACATCCTGCTTCAATCAAATTTTTTGTAAAACTACTTATTAAATTCAAAATGATTAGGGTTTACATACATATTATCATCTATCAATTAAATTAATTTGAAGATTTTAATAAAATATGATTTTTGATATAGAAATAGATGTTTCGCTTTGCTCAACATGACAAATTTAAGAATTATATCATTTAAATATGATTATTAAACATAAGCTTCTTCTCTCAATATCACAGGCATAACCAAAAGCAATAGTTCTTCTTTATCTTCCTGTTCTTTTGGAAATAATAATACAGCTCTATGAGGTTCTCCCATATGTATTTCTACTTCTTCAGTATCAATATTACTTAATGCTTCTATTAAAAATTTAGAATTAAAACCTATTTCTAAATCATTACCTTCATAAGCACATGTTAGTCTTTCAACTGCTTCATTAGAGAAATCTAGATCTTCAGTAAATATTTGCAATTCGCTACCAATCATTTTAAGTCTAATTTGACGAGCTGTTTTGTTAGCATAAATAGATACTCTTTTCAAAGAATTCAATAATGTATCACAATCTACAGTCAGCTTATAAGGACTTTCTAAAGGTAAAACATTATTATAATCAGGATAATTTTCATCAATAAGCTTAGTTATCATCTTAGTATTTCCTAAATCAAAATAAGCATGCGATTTACTTAAAGAGATTTCGAATAGCTGTTCTTTATCAATTACAGGAATATTATTCAAAATACCCAAAGGCTTTCTTGGTATTATGCATGAATATTTATCTTTTGTTCCTAAACCATTAAAAACATATCTAGCCAATTTATGACCATCAGTAGCTACAAAAGTAATCTTTTCATCTAACATCTTTAAAAATATCCCGCCCATTGAAGGTTTAAGTTCATCAGTGCTTGTAGCAAATAATAATTTACTTATCGCTTTCTTCAATAAAGAATTTTCTAATTTAAGTTTGATATTGGATTCAGATGTTGGACATAATGGGAAATCTTCAGAATTTTCACAAGCTAATCTATATCTACCATTATTTGATGTGATCTCAACATTATAAGCATTTTCATCTATTTTAAAAGTTATTGGTTGATCTGGAAGATTTTTTAGAGTATCTATTAATATCTTAGCTGGAATTGCGATCTTAGAATCTCCATGTGATTCTACCTTAACTTTTGTAAGAAAATAAGTCTGCAAATCTGATGCTGTTACAGTCAACTCATTATCTTTTATTTCAAATAAAAAGTTGTCTAATATTGGAACAATTGGATTTGAAGCAATTATGCCGCCAATTGATGATAATTGTTTTAATAGATTGGATGACGAAACTATAAATTTCATATTGTAATTGTTAAAATATATTTGAAATTATGTGACCTAACATTTTAGCTCTTAATTTAAGCAGAAAATTTTAAACTTTTTGATTTATATGATAAAAAATTATATATATATAAATATAATAATACCAGATTGTCTTAAAGATATTTAATTCTTATATTTGGTGCGGTAATATATAAAATAAATACCAATATGAAAATTAACACAATTCCTAAAAAACTCTTTTTGTTTACAAATCTTCTGTTACTTTTCGTTTTCATAGTAAAGTGTAGAACAGGAAATGACAATGATGAAGAATCTAATCAAGATCTTAAACAATCTATACTTCTTCCATTTGAAGATTAATAAATAATTTGTAAATAATAAATAATTTTCGATATTAGTACAAAATTATTTATATAACAAAATGAATATATTATCATCCTCATCAAGAAAAGAATTATTATCTCAACATAGA
>JAAGZN010000311.1 GCA_024206165.1 Bacteroidota bacterium | reverse complement strand
TCTATGTTGAGATAATAATTCTTTTCTTGATGAGGATGATAATATATTCATTTTGTTATATAAATAATTTTGTACTAATATCGAAAATTATTTATTATTTACAAATTATTTATTAATCTTCAAATGGAAGAAGTATATATCCTTTCTTAAATATGAATCAAAATTTTTTGAATATTTCAACTTTTCTTTTTCGCTAATTATATCTTTCCTGTCTTTAGTTTTTCTTAATACTGTATTAATGAGTTGCATAATTTGATTATCAGATTGCTGATTTTCATTATAAACTTCATTTTTTTTCTTTTTACCAATATTTTCATTTGCTCTTATATTATTAATTGGAGCAATATTATTATTTTCTTGTGACTTCTTAGGAGGCGCTGCAAAAGTCTGGCCTACCTATAAAAAGTTATAAAAAAGGTTTCCTCTCATGAAGTATCTTTTTTAAAATCCATTTTTTAAATTAACGATTCCTGTTATTATTGCCATTTTTATTGCATAGCTCGGTTT
>JAAGZN010000310.1 GCA_024206165.1 Bacteroidota bacterium | reverse complement strand
TCTATGTTGAGATAATAATTCTTTTCTTGATGAGGATGATAATATATTCATTTTGTTATATAAATAATTTTGTACTAATATCGAAAATTATTTATTATTTACAAATTATTTATTAATCTTCAAATGGAAGAAGTATATATCTCTATTTTCCATTTCTAATTTCCTAAAGCTTTTAACCAATCTACTATTGCTTCCATACTGAATAGTGTAATTATGAATACTAGTGTTATTATTATTGTACTTATTCCTGTTTTTTTATCCATGGTCCCAAAAATTGTTTGAAAGCCAACGTAACAAACGGCCAGTAATCCTAAAATACATGCTAAAGGTCTTATTATAATTTTAAGTGTTTCTAATATTTGGGTTAATAGTTCTATTGGATTCATATTGTTTAACTTAAAAAGTGTATCGTATTTGATTTCTATAAAAAAAATGTGATTTATATGATCGTAAAGCTCCTTTATTTGTATTTAGTTTTTTAATATGTAGGAAGAAACTTAAAGCCTTATGGTTTTTAAAATGGATTGTACCTTTTTTAATATATACTTTATTTTTAGAGAGTGTAAATCTATTTCTGTCTAGTTTTATATTAAATAAAAAAATTGGTGCTTGGACAGAAAAAGAGACATGGTCTCTATTTTTATTACTTTTATATATTATATAAATCTTGCTTATTTTTTTACTTTTTAAAGAAATTTTTAGTTGCTTCATTATATTTATAATTTTATTATGGAGGTGAATATAAATATTGATTTCCTATAAAAAAAGAATGTAAATTATGTTTTTGATGTTAATTTTTGATAATTATAATAAGTGTAAAATGCTACACTTTGCATGAATTATTTTAGAAAAAATGTAGAAATATTTATTAAAAAGTAGATTGCATATAGAAATATATTTAATTATCAATAATTTATTTTATACAATTTATTTGAAATATATCTATTTTGGATAATTTCAAAATTTCTATTTACATAAAATTATTACAGACTTTTTTTCAGAAGGATCTCTTTTCTGCTGTTGTGAGTTTGAGCATTTTTAATGAATTGTTTTTATTTCATCATATTAGACATTTTTTGGAAGAAGTGACTATACTAGTTCGTATATCAAGTTGTATCTGAAACCGGTTTATTTCCAAGAAAAAAGACCGATTATCAGAACATTTTCAAAAGTGATCAGTATATATGTTTTTATTTTTTTACTATTTATTCTTCTTATTGCTTGTTTTATTTAAATACTTTTACAAATTGTTAATTCCATAATATTTATGTAGATTTGAAGTATGACTTATAATTAACATAAATAATATGATAAAAAGAGACTTGGAAGAGGATATACTAAATGCTTCTAAAAAGATAGAAGTAATTACAATAACAGGGCCTAGACAATCTGGGAAAACAACTTTGGCTAAAAAAATATTTTCTGATTATAAGTACATAAATTTAGAGTTACCTCTCAATAGACAAATTGCTTTAAATGATCCCCAAGTTTTTTTTAGTAATAAAGAGAATATAATCTTTGATGAAATCCAAAATGTTCCCGATTTATTTTCTTATATACAAGTTGAGGTAGATGAAAATAAAATAAAAGGGCAATTTATTTTAACTGGTTCTCAAAATTTTTCACTATTAGATAAAATTTCACAAAGTCTTGCTGGAAGAACTTTTATTTATGAGCTATTACCTTTAAGTATATCTGAATTATCAAATACTAAGTATTTTGAAAAAGAATATAAAAAACATTTATTTAAAGGATTTTATCCTAAAATATATGATGAAAATTTAGAATCGAGAAAATGGCTAGAATCATATATAAAAACTTACATTGAAAGGGATTTAAGAGAAATAACTCAAGTAAAAGATCTAGGCATATTCTATTTGTTTTTAAAACTCTGTGCTGGTAGAATTGGGCAATTAATTAATTATAATTCTTTATCGAATGAGATTGGGGTTTCAAATAATACAATAAAGCAATGGCTAGGCATACTAGAAAGAAGTTACATTATTTATACTCTTCGTCCATATTATAATAATTTCAATAAACGAATTATAAAATGTCCCAAATTATATTTTTATGATACTGGGCTTGCATGTTATCTTTTAGAAATTACTGATTATAAACAGTTAGATTTTCACTTTATGAAAGGGAGCTTATTTGAAAACTATATTATATCTGATATTATCAAAAATAATTATAATGCAGGCTATTCTCCCAATATATATTTTTGGAGAGATAGTAATGGAAACGAAATAGATTGTTTAGAAGAAAAGAATGGAAAAATTAGAGCAATTGAAATAAAATCTTCTAAAACTTTTAATCTAGATCATTTAAAAAATTTAAGATATTTTAAAAATATTGCAAATACTAGTTTGGAATCTTCGTATTTAGTGTATGATGGAGAACAAAAATTTTCTTTTGATGATATAAACCTCATTCCATGGGAAGAGTTTCTTACTAAGAAATAATTAAGATTAAAGTTAAAAATATTATAAGTAAGTAAATGAGGATTGGGGCTTCTATAGATAATTTACCTAATATATGATCAGCTCTGGGTAATGAATTTATCAGATCAATATCCAATTTAGCTTCAGTGGTAAATGATTTGGTAGATATATACTATATATCCTTGTATTTTCTTTATGACCTTGCTTGAGGGAGCTGTATTGATCTTCATTTTATAATTTATTAATAATCACACTAATATTAATTATCTAGTTTTTGTTACATGATTCACAACTTGGTAGGTTCTTCCAATATATCTAGAATTTTTTTTGCACAATAAACCTTATCTCTTTTATCTCCAAAAGCTTTTATGATGATACCATAAGTTTCAAGTTTCAAGAAAGCCCTCTGAGCTGTAGTATATGCAATATCTAACTTTTCAGAAACTTTGTTTATTGTCAAATATGGGTTTACAATAAAACAATTAATTGTATCTCTCAAATTTTTTGAATGACAAAGGATTTTCCAATCTCGTATTAATTTATTTATTCTAACAATCCTTGATAATACATCTTCTGATTGTGTTGCTATACCATTTAAAAAATATTTGAGCCATGAATTCCAAGAACCTTTATTGCTAACTTCAAATAAACTAGAATAATATTCTTGTCGTGTATGATCAAAAAAAGCACTTAAATATAAAATTGGAGAAGGAAGCATCTTATGCTTTAATAATAATAGCATAATTAATAATCTACCTATTCTTCCATTTCCATCAATAAAGGGGTGGATAGCTTCAAATTGATAATGACATAAAGCAATATGAATCAAAGGTGGTAAGGTTTCATCATATAGAAATAATTCCAAGTGATTTAAGCTATCCATCATTTCATCTGGAGAAGGAGGGATATATTTAGCAGTCATTAAAGTAGAACCAGGAGCTCCAATCCAGTTCTGAGATTTCCTAAATTCACCTGGAGTAGCATGCTCGCCTCTTACTCCTTTCATTAATTTCTTGTGTATATCCCTTAACAACCTTAAAGAAAGAGGAAAAGTTTTCAGCTTTTTAATCGCATAATCTAGAGAAATAATATAATTTCTTACTTCTTGAATGTCATCTGGATTACCATCCAAATTTATCCCAGCATCATTTGCCAATACCTCACCCAATGTAGCTTGAGTCCCTTCTATTCGACTAGATGATAGTGCTTCTTTAGTTATAAAAGGACGAATAAGTAAATGGGGGTTAGGTAGCTCAAATGCTTCTCTGGATAATTTACCTAGTATATGATCAGCTCTGGATAATGAATTTATCAAATCAGTATCCCAATTTAGCTTTGGTGGTAAATGATTTGGTAGGTATATACTATACCCTTGTATTTTCTTTATGACCTTGCCTGAGGGAGATGTATTGATCTTCATTTTATAATTTATTTTCGAAATTATCACAAAACAAAAATAACTGGTTTTCTTATTTTCGTTTATGATAATAAAGATAAGCTTTATTATCGAAATAAACAAAAAACGAAAATAGCAATTGGGGCGAAACACAATTCGAGTAAACTTTTATCAGAATGATGAAAAAGTTGTAAACTTATGCTGGTATTTTTTGCATGAATTATTTAAAAAAATTTATTAAAAGTATATTATTTTATAATGTTGTAACAGGTATTTTTACTATACTCTCAATTTCTTTAATTATTTTTCTGTAATTATCTTCGATATTTACATCATTATGCAAATTATCTAACCCTTCTAAATTTTTATAATCAAGTTTTGAAGAATATTTATTTATTGGTGATAATCCTAATTTGAAAAAATCTTGATTACTTTCTATTATTTTACCTACAAACTCTCCTGTTTTTAATTCGATAATTTCTTTTGAGCTTAATAGTTTTTCTTTTTTATGCTGGCTAGTTTCACTTCCTTCATTAAATTTTGCTTTTGATATAGTATAAGATTTTGATTCTTTTTCATATTCCCCAAACATTTCACTTACATACTTGGATACTGAATATTCACTTTTTCCTATTATTTTGTTACCAAATGTTTCTTGAATTTCTTTTGCTCCAATTACTCCATATGTTTTTTCTAATTGTGAAAGATTTTGAAGTGCTACAATTGTTGAGATACCATATTTTCTTGATGTAGCTGGAATTTCACTTAACTTTGGGATATATAAACTGGGTAACTCATCCATTATTACAAAACTTTGATTTCTTTTATGACCATACATTTGAGATACTAACATTGATATTATTGTAGCTATTGCTGGTGAATAGGTGGTTTTATTCTCTGGAGTGTTTCCTATACATACTACGTATGGAGATTGAGAATCATTAACTATTGGGGGTAAGTCATTTCCTGTTAGAACCCACATTACATTTTTATTTAATAGTTTTCTAAAAGCTGTTTTGAAACTTGATAATATGCCTGCTAGTTGTTCTGGAGCATTGTTTAAAGCATCAAAAAAAGAGCCTGCATATAATAAGGCTTCTTCATCTGATTTTAATAGTTCCGATAATTTTTCTACTGGTTGCATTCCTAAGAGTACTGCATGTGGTAATGTGCAATATTTTTTATGATTGTTTGATAAATATATTATGATGCTCATTAATAGCATTACTGCGTTTTGATTCCAGAAGTCAGGTTTTTTTAGATATTGTTTATTTAAGTTTGACATTAATGTTTCTATATATTCATCTAACAAAGATCTATTTTGTATATAAGGTGGAAATATTGGATTAATTCTTGATGATTTTTTTAATTCTGAGAAGTTTATCGTATAAAATCCCATTTCTTTTGTGGAATAGTTTTGCCAGCAATTCTTCGCTAGTGTTGATAATGAATAATTTTGGGTTTTTCCTTCTGATGAAAAATCGTAGTCATATATTATTCCGCAATATTTCTTTTTTATCATTTTGTATATTATTGGTTCTATCACATATTTTGTTTTACCACACCCAGGATTTCCTGCTATGAATATTCCTCCTTGGGGATTATTTATTGGCAAATATTGATTTCCTTTAAGTTTAAAACTGTTTTTGTTTTTTATGTATTTTGTTGGGTTTTCTATTTTGGGCTTTTTGATTAGATATGGTGTTAAAGCAAATATGAATCCTGCTGGTATAGTTAGTAATTGTTGATAGTTTTCAAAACTTTTAAATAGTAATTCATTTACTTTAAATGGTAACTCTAAATAAATTAAAAGGAATATTATAAATGAGCTTAAGATTAAAAAATTTAAAATGCTGCATCGGGTTCTTATTTGAATGACCATATTTGATAATTGTTTTAGAGAGCATAATGTATATACTACTAAGGAGGCTAATTTAAGTTTGAAGATGATTTTTATAGAAAAGGCTGAATTTAATTTTAAATGTATGTTTTTTAATAATATTTCTGGATAAAAAGTGTCTAGATAATATATGCTTAATATTAGGATATGAATTAAAAAAAGGGATTTTAATATGGTTTTAATCATTTAATTTCATTTTTTATAAATTAAAAGAAATTGCCATTAAAAATAACTTAATATAAATCAAAATCAGTTCTATTTTTATCATTATAGTATGAATAAATAAAGGAAATAGTAAAAACAATAAATACGGACAATAATTCCAATGAAAAAATGATAATTTCATATTTTATTTAAGTATGATCAAATTAAAAGCCGAGTTAAAAAGTCATAAAATCTTTTTGCTATAAAATCCTTATATTTGTAAATAACAAAAGAAGAAAAGTTATGCAAAAGTATTTAAATCCAAGAAATGATGTAGCCTTCAAAAGGATATTTGGAACAGAAAAAAACAAAGATATCTTAATAACGTTACTTAATGAAGTATTAAAAAATCAATTTCATAAAAAAATAATAGAAGTAACTTTTTTAAATACGTTTCAAGATCCAGAAAGAAAAGCAAGTAAACAAAGTGTAGTAGATATAATGTGTGAAGATGAAGATGAATGTAAATATATAATAGAGATGCAAGTAGCAGAAAAAGGAGGTTTTGAATCAAGAGCACAGTACTATGCATCCAGGGCGTTTGTATCTCAAATGAAAAGAGGAGGCTTATATGAAGATTTAAAAGAAGTAATATTTTTAGCATTCACAGATTATGAAATCTTTCCAAAGAAAAAAGAATATAAAAGTGAACATGTTACCTTAGATAAGAAAACCCATGAAAATGATTTAGATAAACTAAGTTTCACATTTGTAGATTTAGTAAAATTTGAAAGAGGATGTTCAAAGAATTTATCAGAGTTAAATTTGGAGGAGAAATTTTATTATTTCTTACGCAATGCAGATGATATAAATAAAGAAGATTTAAAATCACTGATAGGAAAAGATGAAATAATAGACAGGGCCTTCGAAGAATTAAATGAATTTAATTGGGATGAAGAAGAGATACGTAAATATGAAGATGAAGAAAAAGGTAGGAAAGATAATGAAGCTGCGTTGGATTTTGCACAAAAAAAAGGAGTGGAAAAAGGAAGACAAGAAGGAAGACAAGAAGGAAGACAAGAAGGCATAGAAATAGGAGAAAAAAAGGGTATAGAAATAGGAGAAAAAAAGGGCATAGAGAAACTGATAGTTAGCATGAGAAAAAACGGAGCTTCTGTAGATTTTATCAAAAAGACGACAGGTTTATTGGAAAAAGATATAGAACAAATATTGAAGAAGGTTGGAGAGAAAGCATAAGTAGGGCAGGGGCCTGTTGCAAAAACACAAAAAAGATCAAAATCTTTCTTATAAATCGGGTCTGTAAACGCAAGTCTGTCTAAGCGAAATAAAATTAATTTTTTATTTTTATAATAATATTAATATTAGATGTGGAATGTTGTTAACTTTTAGCAATTAAAAATTAAAATAATTAAAAGTTATCAATAATCCACAT
>JAAGZN010000309.1 GCA_024206165.1 Bacteroidota bacterium | reverse complement strand
TCTATGTTGAGATAATAATTCTTTTCTTGATGAGGATGATAATATATTCATTTTGTTATATAAATAATTTTGTACTAATATCGAAAATTATTTATTATTTGCAAATTATTTATTAATCTTCAAATGGAAGAAGTATATATCTTCTTGTTAAAAATCTTTATTTAAAATATAATTACATTTCTGATCCATTATCTCTAAATTTTGTTTTATTTCTGATAAATAGAATTTTAGATTTTTTGGGAAGTTATTACTTTTTAATATTTCAGAAATTTCTAATATCGAATAATCAAATTTACCTTTCTGTTTAAATTTATGTACCCATGTTGGTATAGATTTTATTTGCAATATTTTAGTAATATTATTTTTAAGAGACTTCTTTAAAGTTATTGATAATATTACTCCACAATCAGTATTTTCATCCCTTTGATTAGAAATAAAGTTACCCAAAGAGTAAGCAACAAAGCACAAATGATCTTTATTGTTAATTTTAGATTTTATTATAGCATAAGGTTGAATAACATGTGGATGAGTACCTAAAATAATATCAGCACCTGCTTCAGCTAATTTCTTAACTAATCTTTTTTGAAATTTATTTGGTATGGTTTTATATTCTTCTCCAAAGTGTAAATTAATAGTAACTATATCAGCATTCAATTTTTTTGCTCTTTTAATATCACTTATTATTTTATTGGTATCTATTATATTTAGAAGGTATTTATCTTTAGGTATATACTGATTTGAACTATATGTATATCCTAAAAATGCTATTGAGATATTATTCTTTTTAATAATATTTATTTTTTTGGAGTTTTTTTCATTTTTTGCTGATCCAACAATAAAAATATTGTGATCTTTAACTATCGACAATGTTTCTAATACACCTTTTTCATTTTGATCTAAAGTATGATTATTAGCAAAATTTAAAATATTAAAACCACAATTTTTCAAAGATTTTATAATTTGATATGGCATATAAAATTTAGGATAACCATGAAATAAATTAGGATCTTTAGTAATAGGCCCTTCTAAATTAGCTATTGTCCAATCACCAGTTTTCAATGTTTCTTTTACTGATCTAAAAAAATTATCATAATCATAAGTTCCATTATTATAACCTGCTTTAATTAAAGGTTTATGCATTAATACATCTCCAACAGCAATTAAAGTTGCAGTATATTCAGTCTGATTTGCAAATGCTAAATTATTCAAATTCCAGATAAGAATAAAAATTAAAAGCTTCAATAATATATTTCTCTTATTTATAATCATTTAATAAATTTTTATGTAATGGACATATAAATAATTTGCAATTTATGTATTGTCTAAAAGATATATTTTTAAATTTCTATTGTTCTGATCATTTATCTCAATTTTTATGAATATTGCTTTATCTATAATTTTTTCTATAATTTGAGGCCATTCAATAAAACATAAAAATCCAGAGTCAATATAATCTTCATATCCAATATTAATCAATTCTTCAAAATCATTTAATCTATATAAATCAAAATGGTATATATATTCATTATTTTCTCTTTTATATTCATTAATGATGTTATATGTTGGACTATTGACAATATCTATAACGTTAAGCTTAGAACAAATAGTTTTTATTAAAGAAGTTTTTCCAGCTCCTAATTGACCTTGAAAAAGCCAAATTTTTATATCATAATAATTTTTTATTAAATATTCAGCGACGACATCTAAATCTTCAATTTTTATATTATTAAAAGTTTTTGCTTTTACCAACATTAAATTTTATTTATTAATATCAAAAATTTATAAATTAAATTATTAAATTTATCTAATTCAAATATATCAATTTTAGATATATACTACTTCCATTTGAAGAATATCTGATAATCGGTCTTTGCTGTATGAAAATAACCGGTTTTAGATACATCTTGATATACGTTGAGTATAATTAAAATTGATTCAATATTAATGTAAGCCAAAATATATAAAAAAATAGCTTTAAAAAGTATATGTTCTCCAACTTACTTTAATAAATTTAAAAAATAATAAAACAAAATAATATGAAGGCATATGTATTTCCAGGTCAAGGCTCACAATATCCAGGAATGGGTTATGATTTATATAAGAATAATAAAAAAGCTTCAGAAATTTTTAAAGAATGCAATGATATATTAAAATTTGATTTAACAGAGATAATGTTTTCAGGAAATGAAGAAGAATTAAAATCTACTAATATCTCCCAATTGGCAATTTTTACTCATTCATATGCAATATTTAAATCATTAAATTTAAAACCAACAGCTGTTGCAGGACATTCTTTAGGAGAATATTCAGCTTTAGCAGCAATAGATGCAATAGAATTGAGTGATTGCTTAAATCTTATAAAAGAAAGAGCTCTAGCAATGAAAGAAGCTTCTAATATTAATCCTGGCAAGATGGCTGCAGTTATTGGATTGTCAAATGAAAAAGTAGGATCCATATGTAAAAATATTAATCAAGTAAATGAAAGTAATTTAACAGAAAAATTAAATAAAAGTATCGTCTTTACAGCAAATTATAATTGTCCTGGTCAAATTGTTATTGCTGGAAATGACTTAGGTATAAAAATGGCTACCGAAGAATTAAAAAAAGAGGGGGCCAGAAGAATAGTAGAATTAAAAGTAAGCGGTGCCTTTCATACAATTATGATGATGCCAGCAAAAGAAAGATTTAAAAAGAAACTTGATGAAGTTATAATAAATAAACCTTCTTGTCCAATATATCAAAATGTCGATGCAAAACCATCATCAAATCCTAAAGAAATAAAAATAAAACTTCTTAAACAATTAGTTTCTCCAGTATATTGGACACAAACTATTCAAAATATGATAAGTGATGGCTACGATAGTTTTGAAGAAATAGGTCCTGGAAAAGTTCTTAAAGGGTTAATAGGAAGAATAGATAAAAATGTAAATATATTAAGCCCACCTTTATTTAATTAATATATTTACATTAAGCATTTGTAAAAATAATAAAAATTACCAATTCTATATATTCTTATCCCATTGAGTAAAAATTGAGATAATTCATAATAATTTTTTTTAAAAAAGGAAAATTGTTATACTTGCGTCCAGTTAAATATTAAATTTAAGATATAAAAAATGAAAAATTATTTTAGTAACTCCAGGCTCTATTTGGCTATTATTTCATCCTTGATTGTATCATCTTGTGGATTAAATAATAAAAGTAATATTATAGAAGAATTTAAAACTTATAAAGCTAAACTAGATTATCATATTTCAAAACTTGATAAGAATCTCAAAAAGTTAGAAGAAGATGGATATAAAGATATTGGTGAATGTATATCTAAAGATTTACAAGAAGCTAAAAAATGTATTGATAAAATAGAAGGTCATGTTAATAATGATGAAGAAAAAGAAAAATGCGAAAACGAAATAATAAATTATGAGAGAAAACTTATTGACTTAAAATCAAAAATAGAAGAAGAAAATTTAAATATAAATCTTGAAAATAAAACTATTAATTTAAATGATAATGTAGCTAGTAAAGACCGTTATGAACTTACTCAAAAATGTTTAAACTATATATGGCATTGGAAAGAATTTAGTAGCAGTAAGAATATTTTAGAAAAAGGAGAAACACAAACACAATCTGAAATAACTACAACAAAACAAAAGCTTGAAAGTTTAAGAAAGGATTCATATAAGCATGTTTTTAATAATAGAATATTAAATAAGAAAATACTAAAAATAAAAGATCATATTGAAAAAAATCAAAATCTTCTTATGCAAATAAAAAAGTATGAGGAAGAAAAAAATAAAAAAGAATCAAATGATGAAAAATTAATAGAGAAATCAAAAGATGAATTGGAAGAGTTATCAAAAGATATAATAAAGATTCTAACAAAAAAAATGAAAAAAATAATAAAAAAAGAAACAAAAAAAAGAGGAATAATAAAAAAACAAATTAATGGAAGACTCAATAAATTAATAAGATCAAATGAAAAGATAAATGAAATTCAAGAAAAAATTAAGAGCAATATGGATATTCTTATTATAACTCTATATAAACTAATAAACACAAACCAAAATGAAAAAACAATAAATCTTTTTAAGAAAATAAGTAGAGAATTATTTGATACAAATAAAGAAAGTGATTTGCAATTTACCCCAAATGAACTTGAGACATATTTTTATGATTCAATTAACAAATTTTTGAAGGAACTTGGTGCCGAAGAAAAATATGAAATTTTAAACAAAATGATTTCATATAAAAAGATTTTAATGAATAGATTTCCATTATCAAATGAAGAAAGAAAATGTCGCTTAAAAAAGTTTAAAAATTTATCCGATATTGAATATTATGATGCAGAACGACCTATAGCCTCTAATAGACATATACCTTTGTTTATTTTTAGATTCTTAGATAAACAAAAAATAAATTATGAATATTCTTATTCAACTGAAGATAAAGGAGCAACTATTGAAGATCTAATATCTGAAACAAAGACATTTATAAATCAGACACTTAAAAATACATCAGATATATTTAAAGACATATTAGAAGAAGAAGAAAATGAAGAAGGAAGTGAAGAAGAAAGTGAAGAAGAAAACGAAGAAAAGTATGAAGAATTAAAATATACTGATATCATAGCTTCAGATATTATTTATAATACTTGTGAAAATATTTTAGATGATACTAATAAAGTATTACAAAAAATTAAAACAAATGAAGTATCATTTAGGACATACCGATATTCTGAAAAAGAAATTATAGAAAAAATGAATGAATATTTTTTAAAAGATCAATATATTAACAAATTATATATTGAATTAACTAACTTATTTGAAGAAATAGAAATATCAGTAGAAAAGAATAAAAATGAAATAATATCTAGTATAAAACAGATAATAACAAAATTAATTAAAATAAATTTCTACGCAACTACAATACCTGGATATTATCTCATTTACGATAAACAAAATATTTATGAAAAAAACGTTTATGAGAAAAAAGATAGATTTAATAAAATAAAAAGCTCAAAAGAATTCATTTTAAATTCCCCTGCTATTATATTTAAACAAGGAGACACTCTAAAAACTATTTTGAAAGCTAAAATAAGACTTTATTCTGAACTAAAACTCTAAAAATATTTTAAGAATTGTTTTCAAATATACTCTTCAAATTTTTATTATCTTTTAATAAACTTTCCGATTCTTTACTAGTGCTAGAAGATTCTTCAGTACTTTGAGTATCGGTATTTTTATTTTTTTGAGAATTATCTTTACTAGAAGAATTCATATTTGAATTGATTGGCATATTAATATTCATAACAGTATTTACATCAATAAAATTTTTTGATATTGAATCACTTTCACTTGTTTTTGAATCATTGTCTTTATTCTCATTCTGATTTTGAATTATATTTATAGGAATTTGTGTGGTAGATACACTCAAAAAATTATGATCACTAATTGTTTTCTTTCTAATATTTTTCTTTTTTAAAAGACTTGAGCTTTCAGTAGTAGTAGTAGTTCCATTAGAAGTTTTATCTGTATTGGAAGAGTTATTTGTGTTAGCAGCTGATGAATTATTTGAATTAGCAGTTGATGTATTTGATTCATCAGATGCAGCATCATCATTTGTATTTAAAGGTTTGCGTTCTGATACTGAATATTCTTCATCTATATTTGTTTGATTTTTTTGAATTCTATTTTTAAATTCTTCAAACTTTTTATTTTCACTAAAATTTAAATGATCACTTATACTGTTGAGAGAAGAATGGCCTTTTCTTTTCTTTCTCAAAATAAACCAACAAATTAATGTAAACAATAAAAATATAGATCCACCTAATATTATTCCTAACAATACTTCTCCTCCTATGCTATCAAAAAGATTGGTAGTACTTCCCGGATTTTGAGTGTTTTTATGTCCTGCTGAATTATTTTTTACTCCTATTGAAATATTTTCAGTTGTACTAGGAAAGATATTTGAATAATTTTCAAAAATAAATCTAGATTTTAAATTAAAATGATAATTTTCAATATAACCTTTAGATTTATAAAATTTATTAAATATATCTTTTTCTAAATATTTATTTTTGATCAAAATTGATGAAGTTATTTCTTTAAAATTTGGGGAAATATCAAAAAATGGCAATGGCAAAGTAGAAAAATTTGTATTTATTTTGATGTTATAAGTATTTCCTTCAGAGCTAAAAGTAACCATTATATCTCCTTCATTTTCTATAAATGAAATAGAATCACTTTCTATATCTAAATGCGCTAATGCTTTATTATATCCATCAATTAATTGACCATTAGCATTCAATGTTAACAGTATTAAAGCATTTTTTTGACTAAAACTTTTTGATGCTCCTAATATTAAATGTAAATCATTTATTGTAAGAGAATCATAAAAGATATCATCTTGATCTCCCCCAATTTCTGAAGACCATAACTTATCACCATTGTTATCCATAGTTAAAATAATACCTTCTTTATCTATATTTTGATTAAAACCAACCCATACAGAATTTTCACCACCAAATATTTTTCCGGAATTTATTGAAGTAATATCTTTATTTTGAAATTCATATATTTTATACCAATTTATTTTTTTATTATTATAATCTATTTTTGTAAAAAAATTATAATCATCATTCAATTTATTTACACCATGGACAATAACATTGTTATTATCATTATTATTTAAAGTTATTTTTGGAAATATAGAACCAGACCCAGACCATAAATTTAGTTCATAATAATCTTTGTCATTTGGAATTAAAATTAGACCTAAGTTATAATCTGATAAATCTTTTATAGAAGAAACTAATAAAATTTGGTTATTTTGTAATAATAAGGAATTGCCAGGAAAATCAGGGAATATAGTACCTATATTCCAATTATTTACGATTTTGCCTGAAGAATCTATATCTATTTGAAAAATATTTTCTTTTGTTTCTCCATTATCTCCAAAAATAGAATAACCTCCATCATTATTAGCAATTATTGATTTTGGTAAAATTTTTTTATTGAATTTGTGATGGAATCCATTATACATTGTTAAGTTTCCATTATTTAATTCAAATATACAAAACCCAAAATCGGTTTCACCAAGAGTGATATAATTACTATTATTGTTTAGAATTATGTTATTGCTATTTAAAATCGAAGAATTTGATGATATTTCTTCAAAAAAATATTCAGAGTTTAAATTTAATAATTTCCTTCTTTTAAAGTCTATATTATAATTTAATAATCTTTGTTTGAATAATTTCTTATTTTCTTTCATAGAATTTATTCCATTGTCTTCACTGAGTTTTGAGCAATGGCTAAAAAGGAAAGAAAAGAAAATCAAAATGTATTGATTCCATTTAAAAATTCTTTTCTTTTTTAAAAACATTGGTACCTTATAGATACATTTAAATAAGCTTTTAGTAAGATTGTTAAATTTCACTTTATCCATATTTTAGTTAAATTATTATATTAAAAATATAACTTAATTAATCTTCATATTCTATATTATCTTGCTCTTGAATTATATGATCAGAATCTTCTATATTATCATTATCTTGTGAATCTTCTTTACTATTCCCCTTCATAGATGATTCCTCTTCATCGCTTTCTTCTATGTAACTATTTTTTTTATTTAACATTGAATCTCTTAGTCTATAAGCTTCTATTCTTCTATTTCTAATTTTATTTCCAATACAACAAAAAATAAGACAACACAAAAATATCCCAAAACCAGTTATTGCTCCATAAATTACTAGTTTTTCATTAAGCATAAATCCTTGCCAAAAAGAAGGATTATATTTATTTAAAGTATCATTTAAATTTTCTTCAGATTCAAATTTAGATATGTTGAAATCATTAAATATAGAAGTGTTGGGATTTTCAATCGCTTTTTCTGAACATATATCATTTATAGAAAATGTATTATCTATTGGATCAAAAGTATGATCTGTCATATTTATTATTACATTTTTTAAATAACCAACATTTGCATAGGGTGTAATAATTAATAAATCCTTTATATTCTTATCTATAAAGTTAATTTGTTCAGAAAAACAATCAATAGTAGAATCAACTCTCATTTTACCTACAATTGAGTTATTTCCATTATTTCCAAAAATATAAAAAATATCATTATCATAAAGTATGTTTGAGCCTTCTGATATATGAGTATTATCATTTAAAGTACTTGTAGTTAATAGATTACCATCATAATCAGTATCCATTTTTATCATTAATTTTTTAGAATCTAAACTATCAGAACTAAGTATTGAAGAATAGAATTGATTATTATCAACAACATCATTTACTATATCATGATTTTCTTTTCCATAAGAATGAGCCCATAATAAACTATCATTATTAAATTCTAAAGCAAAACTATCAATACCAATACCTTCTAAGCCATTAGTATATCCAGACATAAAATAGCCTCCTCTTTTTGTTTTAAACATTTTTCTTAAAAACAAATATTCTCCAAATCCTCCTTCAAACTTTGTGAATTTATCCACATTTTTTGTTTTACGATCTATAGTAGAAATAAATATTCCTAATTTCTCTAAAGAATTTTCACCACCTATTACATAAGAATTATTGGTAGGAATAAAAAATTCTGCTGTTTGATAACCTGCTAAATTTAAAATTTCAGTATACAACAAACTATTATTTTTATCCACATGTATCAAAGATAGATCATTGGATATTGTTTCAGCATTTCTTAGTGTACCTAACAAAATTATCTCATTATCAAATATATCAACATTATTAATTTTACTTTCAGGGTCTAATGTTATTTGTTTTGTATTAAGCTCATCTTTATTCTTATCTACTATCGTTGTAAAATATGTAGGTTGTCCTGAACTATCATCTTGCTTGTTTAAAACAAAATAGGAATCTTTACCGATTTCGATTATTTTTAGTGGATCCAAACTATTTCCAGAATCTTCAAATTCTTTTTTAAATATTATTTCATCACTATGATCATCCATTTCAAGAATTAAGCTATTTTTACCATGTTTATATAAAGTGACTTTATTTCCTGCTTGATTTATCAAACTTGATTTTGATTTTAAAAAACTCTTTCCTGAAACTTCTCTTAAATAATTATAAGAAGACGAATTTTCATTCTTTTGAGTATCATTGCTAGAGTTTAGCAAGCTTTTCTTATTTATCTGATTATAACAATTCATTAATAATACTAACGATAAACCTTTTAATATAAATTGTTTGATATATTTTCTTTTCATATTATTTAGATAATTAATTATTTTTAAAACTTTTTCAATGATACAATGAATATTGTCTAATTAACAAATTAATTTATATTTTATTTATTTTTTTATAAAATAACAATGATTTCGTTTTGTATTATAATTTTAAATAGTTTTATAATGTTAATTTTTTGTTATTTTAATGGTATGTTTGCAATAAAAAAGATAAATTAATAGTATAATTATATTAATTGTGAATTTTGTAATATTTAAAAAATTATGATTAAATTTACTATAAGTAACTTTTTACTTATTAAGTTTTAATTAATATTTTAATTAAATATTATAATCTAAAAAATTTTAAATAATGGAAAAAGATAAATTAATATTAAAAATTAAAAAAATACTAGCAGATTCTTATGCAGTATATTTGAAAACTCAAAATTATCATTGGAATGTGACAAGTCATCATGCATTTAGTTCATTGCATCTTATGTTTCAAAGTCAATATGAAGAATTAGCTGAAGCGATTGATGATATAGCAGAGAAAATAAGACAATTAGGTGCTAAAACACCTGGAGGATTTGCAGCATTTCAAAAATTGACTACTATTATTGATGGAAATGAAAATGCATCTGCAGATGAAATGATTAAAGATTTAGCTAATGATCAACAACATTTAATTAATGTTGTCAATGAAGGAATTAAAATATCTTATGATTGTAAAGATGAGGGGACAGCTGATTTATTGATTGAAAGATTAAGAGCGCATGATAAAAATAAATGGATGTTGCAGAGTAGTCTATAAATTCATAATAGATATTTTAAAGTATACTAAAATATATTAAGATGCGGAAAAAGGTCGTTGATATTCAATGAGTTAAGATCGATTTTTCTTACATCTTGAAGTGGAAGTAGTATATATACTAATCGTAGATGAAATATATCTGAAACCATTTGATTTCAAAGAGTAATGACCGATTATCAGATATTCTTCAAGTGGAAACAGTTTAAGTTATTTTATATTTATATAATTATTGATGTATTAATTAACTAAAATGTAAGCTGAATTTAATTTATCTTCTAAATTATCCCAGCTTAAATCTCTACTAATTTTAGTATTAATATTAGAGTCTTTGATTATAAAGGAAAAATCGTGTTTTATAACTTTTAATTTATGTCTAATTAGGATCTGTAATTTAATAACCTAAACGATTGGCTATGCAGAATTTTCAATGGTATAATTCCATTCAGGATGAAATTTGTCGCCATTAATGTTTATAGCATCCATATCCTTTTTCGTAACTTCTATCCCTTTTTCGTAAG
>JAAGZN010000308.1 GCA_024206165.1 Bacteroidota bacterium | reverse complement strand
AGCACATTGCATATAGCATATATCACATAGCATATACCATATAGCATATACCATATAGCATATAGCACATAGCACATAGCACATAACACATAACACATATTAGCTTATTAGCATATTAGCCTATTAGCCTATTAGCCTATTAGCCTATTAGCCTATTAGCATATCTCCCTAGTTGACCCTGGTGATACCATAGTTAACTCTAGAGACACACTAGAAGCATTAGATACCTTAGAAAGCCTTAATTCCTTAAAACAGCTATTTGTCACACACACACAACAACAACAACAACAGACAGACAGACCTGTGACAAAGCCTTGTATTGGCCCGACCTGTGGTCGGGCAACAAGACCAGAGAGCTGGTACTGCCCGACCTGTTTCCTTTAACCTTTAACCTGTAACAGAAACCAGGAGTACCCCAGGAGTACCCCAGGAGGATCCCTGAGCGGCCCCTGAGGATCCCTGAGTGGTCCCTGAGGCCTTCTGAGCAGTCCCTCAGGTACCTAAAAGT
>JAAGZN010000307.1 GCA_024206165.1 Bacteroidota bacterium | reverse complement strand
ACCCAGTGGAAAATATAACTTACAATTCGGTTATCGCATGTCTGTGTATGTCGACGATACTCAAATTACTAACTCTGACTACGCACCATTTGATGGCAAAGTACACAAAGTTCGTCTAGAGCTACTACGTGCAGCGAGTCTTAATTACCTAGGTGCGAGAAAAGACGTGACTGGATGCTACAATGGGATTTTTGCAAATCCAGCAGCAACTATAAATGGCTCAACTCAAAAATTCACACTAGGTAACAGCTATACGCAAGGTGATACTGAGATATCGAAAGAGGGCGACAATTCTATTACGCGCGTACTAGTACCTGCTGCAAATATTGAGCAGTATCAATTATCTAGCGACAAGACGCAATGGGATAACATAAGCCCGTTACCTCAAGAATTATCAGCAACTATAGAGGTAGCATAATGAAAAAATTATTCTATGCAGTAATGTACACGCCCTTTGCTGACTTCTTAGGTGAAGCAGCCTCTTATGTAGAAGGTACGATAAAGCTCAAAGGACTTACAGGATCTGAGATAGCTAGCTACGAAGGTAGCGTCAACCGCTTGGATGCAATGGAGCTAAACAACGAGCAGCTATCAGCAATGATTGATGGCTTCTTAGCGCAAGCGCCTAACGACGTGCTAGGCGTCATGTCATTAGCCCAAGGTAAATGGCTACATGCTAATCATCCAAGTTTTAAGCAAGAAAGCACAAATGAAACTGTT
>JAAGZN010000306.1 GCA_024206165.1 Bacteroidota bacterium | reverse complement strand
ACCCAGTGGAAAATATAACTTACAATTCGGTTATCGCATGTCTGTGTATGTCGACGATACTCAAATTACTAACTCTGACTACGCACCATTTGATGGCAAAGTACACAAAGTTCGTCTAGAGCTACTACGTGCAGCGAGTCTCAATTATCTAGGTGCGAGAAAAGACGTGACTGGATGCTACAATGGGATTTTTGCAAATCCAGCAGCAACTATAAATGGCTCAACTCAAAAATTCACACTAGGTAACAGCTATACGCAAGGTGATACTGAGATATCGAAAGACGACGACAATTCTATTACGCGCGTACTAGTACCAGATGCTAATATTGAGCAGTATCAATTATCTAGCGACAAGACGCAATGGGATAACATAAGCCCGTCACCTCAAGAATTATCAGCAACTATAGAGATAGCATAATGAAAAAATTATTCTATGCAGTAATGTACACACCTTTTGCGGAATTTCTAGGTGAAGCTGCTTCTTATGTAGATGATACTATTAAACTCAAAGGTCTTACTGAATCTGAGATTGCTAGTTACGATGGTAATGTTAATCGCTTAGATGCACTAGAGCTAACAAACGAGCAGCTATCAGCAATGATTGATGGCTTCTTAGCGCAAGCGCCTAACGACGTGCTAGGCGTCATGTCATTAGCCCAAGGTAAATGGCTACATGCTAATCATCCAAGTTTTAAGCAAGAAAGCACAAATGAAACTGTT
>JAAGZN010000305.1 GCA_024206165.1 Bacteroidota bacterium | reverse complement strand
TTCTCACACCAGGGAGACCATCGCAGTCCCATCCCTGGATAGAGTTGCAGGAAGACAACTTGAAGAGAAGCAGGATTAGGAAAATCAATCGAGATAATTAATGAGAATGAAAATGACCCGAGTAGGACTCGAACCCACGACCTCTAGATTTGATCTCTAGAACGCTATTACTGCGCCACCGGGGCTACGAGAAATCCAGGCCATTTCATTCACACAAATTGTTGCACCACAACTCACCAAATGCAGAGACGAACCTATCCGGGCTTTTTGACACTACAGTGGACCTGCGGAAGGGCGACGACTTTCTCACACCAGGGAGACCATGGCAGTCCCATCACTGGATAGAGTTGCAGGAAGTAAACTTGAAGAGAAGCAGAATTTTGAAAATCAATCGAGATAATTTGAGTGAGAATGAAAATGACCCGAATAGGACTCGAACCCACGACCTCTAGATTCGTACTCTAGAGCCTGTGAATGAGATGGCCTGGGTTTATCGAAGCCCCGG
>JAAGZN010000304.1 GCA_024206165.1 Bacteroidota bacterium | reverse complement strand
GAACTTTTTAGGGCGTACTTTCAGATAGAGTTTACATTTCAGCCCCAATTTGGTTGAACTTGCCAGTACCCTTTCCACTGGTAAAACTCAAAATTTATGATTGTGTTCAAATCCACCATGTATATATAGACCATTGAATGCAAAAAATCCAGTCTGCCACTTCAATTAAAAAATTTACCTTCTTTCTGACTGACGATTTGCCTTGTCTGATTGAGCAATATTTAGCACTTTTCGGTGTAAAAAAATCCATAGCGGCTGCAATTTTTGAGCTAAAAAAAAATCCCCGCATGGAGGTCTGCGTATGGCCATTCCGCAGGCCTCCATGCGGGGATTTTTTTTTTGCTCAAAAATTGTGGCCGCTATGGATTTTTTTACACTGCCCTATTTTTGATGACAGAACCCTGATTTCAAGGTAAAGGTGGCCCAAAGTAATACTTTCATTTGGATTGTCCCGGTTTTGTTGTGCACACATTCACCACATGGTGATAGGTGAATAATAGATCCTTTGGTTGACCCAGAAAATGTTCAAATTTATTAGAAAAATCCACTTTTCCTAAAGCAGCTGT
Organism: Bacteroidota bacterium; assembly: GCA_024206165.1. GTDB lineage: Bacteria > Bacteroidota > Bacteroidia > Cytophagales > Amoebophilaceae > JAAGZN01. Next base: position 300 of record JAAGZN010000304.1, on the reverse strand, counting down.
GATTTTCAGATCTTTGACGGCAAGTGACGTCTCATGGCTAATTGACCGTATCTCCGCCTTTAAAAGGGACAACTGTGCCCCTGATGGCTCATATTGCAGCTTTGATGTCCCACATCAATGCCAGAAACCAAAAATGGACCTTTTACTATGCACAAATTTTAGCTACATCCTGTTTAGTGTTGCAGATAATATTTTATGGTAGCCAAATACTGCAGATTTTGACCAGTTTTTGATGAAAAGTGATTTTTTTCAGTGCCAAGACTTCATTTGCACCCACAAGTGTTATACATATTCGGAAAG
>JAAGZN010000303.1 GCA_024206165.1 Bacteroidota bacterium | reverse complement strand
TTACCAGATAAAACTTTGTAACGATATTTTGTTATCCAGACCAAATGGTATCTATGGTGATAAATAGTATGGCTTCCTTTGCTATAATTTTGGCATTGTTAATTTAAAATAGGTCTTAAGGTTTTTCGCAAAATAATTCTTCATTTTAAAAATTATTTTGAAGTTTTAAAAATTATTTTGAAGTTTTAAAAATTATTTTGAAGTTTTAAAAATTATTTTGAAGTTTTAAAATACAGAATTTATAAATAACTATACTAAGTTAACAATGCCATAATTTTCCATGTCACAAATGTAACATTTTACATTTAAAATAAGGAATTTAAAGGACTGAAGTCATTTTCCATCTGAAAGATGGAGGCTTTAACCAAATTTGAGACAGTAATGTACATGTTCACCAGGAACTTCAGCATCAGTCCAGCAAGTATAAGCTGATACTTTATTATTTTTTCTAAGTTCATTATTTATATTATTAACAATAGAATCTATCTCTTTCTTAGAATATATAGGCTTTGTATAAGATATATGATATGTTTGAGACAAATTGAGTAATATTAGTATTAGAAATTTCTTTTTCATTTATTTAGAATTTGATTATTTTTTAGTACTAAGCTGAACCTTAATCTTTTTAATTCTTCTCTGATCTACAGAAACAATTATAAATTTAAAATTTTTGCATGTTATTTCTTTTCCAATTTGGGGAAGTTTACCATTTATCTCTAATAATAATCCAGCTAAAGATTCGCTTTCACCTTTAACTTCATCAAAAATTGTAGGAGATTGACCAATCGCTTTACAAAAATCATTTAAATAAACTTTAGCTGGGAAGATAAAATTATATTTATCTATCTTTTTAAAATTAGATATTTCATTACTATCAATTTCTTCGGCAACATTTCCAATAATCTTTTCTATAACATCCTCCATTGTTACTAGGCCTGAAGTGCCGCCATATTCATCAACAACAATAGCAATGTGAATTCTTTTTTCTTTAAAATCTAGTAATAAAGAATCTAACTTCTTTGTTTCAGGGATAAAAAAAGTATCTCTCAATAAAGATTGCCATTTAAAATTTGAGCCTTTATCAATATAAGGAATAAGGTCTTTAGTATAGATTGTTCCTTTAATACTATCTATATTATCTTGATATACTGGAAGTCTTGAATACTCTCTTTGATTAATTTTAGACATAAGATCAATGAAATTAGACTTGATATCTATAGCTGTAATATCTGTTCGTGGACGCATAATCTGTCTAGCATATAAACCTCCAAAAGTTGCTATACCTTTTAAAATTACATCTTCTTCAGAATTATTACCTACAACAGTTAACTCTAAGGCTCTATTTAGTTCTTCTGGAGAAAGTGAATATTTTTCTGGCGTAAAGGTTTTTCCAAAAATATTTCCAATTTTAATTAATGGTATAGTAAAAGGTTTAAATAAATAAATACAAAAGTTTATTATTCCTGACATTTTCTTTGAAATATACATATTATGATGGCTAGCATACATTTTAGGAATTAATTCTCCAAATAAAATTAATAAAGCAGCAGAAATGAAAGTATATGATAACATTACTAATTTTGTGATATTATCTTTACCAAAATATCTCCATAACATATAATTTCCAAATATTACAAACGTAATATTAACAAAATTGCTTATAACTATAATTGTAGCTAAAAGATCAGTTGCTCTATCTAAAAGTGATATAATACGCTTACTTTGAATATCTGTCGCTTCGGCACATAATGAAATTTGTTTAGAAGAAAGTGAAAATAATGCTGCTTCGCATCCTGAGATTAAAGCAGACAATATTAATAAAATTAGTAAGATTATAATCCCTGAAGAATAAAACAATAACTCGCTTATATTATCCAAAACTTTAGTTAAGGTTAAGTAATGATTAAAGAATAGCTAAATATTAAATTTATTATTTTAGCAATTTAATTTATTAGTATATTGTCAAATATAATAAACTCAATAGAAGATATAAAATAATTTAAAGATAAACTCAATTTATTTAAACAAGGAAATTAAATTAGAGTAATAGCAAATGGATAATAGTATAGTATATCTATTTATCCTTGGAATCTTCGTTCTTAGTATTTTTTATACTAGAATTTGAATCTTCTTTTTCAATTTCTATTTTTTTTGGTTCTCTATCGGCTTCTTGCTTTATACTTGTGTTCTCATTATTAATTGAGTTCTTTTTTTTAGAATCATCTTCCTTAGTCTTGTTATCTTGAGTTTTAGTATCCATTTGTGAGTTTGACGACTCTGAAGATTCATTAATCTTTGGGTTACTTTGTATTGAAGATTCGTCTTTAACTTCATTATTTTTAAGTGTTTTAGAATTCTCTTGATTTGAAGTTGTTAACTGTTCTTTAGTTTTATTACTTTCAGAAGTTTTAGGACTTTCTTGGTTTATTTTCTTTGATTCTTCCTTAACTATATTACTTTCAAAAGTTTTAGAGCTTTCTTTGGTTGTGAGCTTTGAATTTTCACTAGTTTGAGATTGGCTAGAATTTAAATCTTGATTATTAATAATATCAGAGTTTTTAGATCTTGATCTACTTCTTCTAGTTTTAGTTTTAACTTTAGACTTTTTAAGTACTAATTCATTAAAATCAACTAATTCTATGATACACATTTCAGAATTGTCTCCCAATTTTTTTTCTGTAAGCTTTATAATTCTAGTATAACCACCAGGTCTATTATGAATTTTATTAGCTATATTATCAAAAAGTTCTTTAATAGGTACCTTATCCTGAAAATAAGAAAAAACTATTCTTCTAGAATGAGTAGTATCTATTTTAGATTTAGTTAATAATGGCTCAATAAACTTCCTAAGCGCTTTAGCTTTTGAGAGAGTTGTTGTAATTCTCTTTTTTAATATTAGGGATTTCGCTAAATTACGCAGTAGTGCTTTTCTATGAGCTGAATTTCTTCCCAAATGATTAAATTTTTTTCCGTGTCTCATTTTTTTATAAGTCTAAATTTATATTTTAATACTCAATATCAGATTTTAAATATGTAATCCAATTAACTCAATTAAACAGTTTCTTCAAGTTTATATTTATTAAGATCCATACCAAACTTAAGACCTTTTTCTTCCATCAGTTCTTGTAATTCAGAAAGAGATTTTTTTCCTAGATTTCTAAATTTAAGCATATCAGAAATTTTAAGTTTAGCCAATTCACCAAGAGTACTAACATTTGCTGCTTTTAAGCAATTTGAAGCTCTAACAGAAAGACTTAATCTAGATATTGGAGTTTGAAGCAACTTTCTTATTCTAAGAGTTTCATCATCCATAATTTCATCTTCTATATTATCAGCCATAGGTTCAAAAGAGATACCTTTTGTTGAAAGAAGAGCAAAATGTTTCATCAAAATATCAGTAGCATCTCTCATAGCACTCTCAGGATCAACAGAACCATCCGTTTCTACCTCCATAGTAAGTTTTTCATAATCTATTCTTTGTTCTACTCTTGTATTTTCAACTTCATATTTAACATTTCTTACTGGCGTATATATAGAGTCAATTGCAATAACACCTATTTCATCAGTATCATTTTTATTTTCTTCAGCTGGTATATAACTTCTCCCTTTAGCAATTGTGATTTCCATCTCTAATTTCGCACTTTTAGCTAAATTACAAATTACAAGATCCGGATTGAGCACTTCTAAAAAGGATGATGATTTAGTAATATCTTCAGCTACGACTCTATCTTTTCCTTCTACTTTAAAAGAAATTTTATTTTCTTCATTATCTGAAATTTTTTTAAATCTTACTCTCTTCAAATTAAGTATTACTTCAACCATATCTTCAACAATTCCCTCCATTGATGAAAATTCATGCAGTATGCCTGGAACTTTCACAGAAGTAATAGCATATCCATCAAGAGAAGAAAGTAACACTCTTCTTAGCGCATTACCAATAGTTACTCCGTAACCTTTTTCTAGTGGTTCAAAAACAAAAATACCATGATTTTCATCGATCAAATCAATTATAACCTTTTGAGGCATTTGAAAACTTAATACTGACATATTAGAATTTTAAATTTTATTTTATTATTATTTAGAATATAATTCAACTATACTTTGTTCATTAATCTTTTCAGGAATATTTTCTCTTTCTGGCGTAGAAATAAATTTGCCCACTAATCGGGCTTTATCCCATTCTAGCCAAGAAAAGTCTTCAGAATATGTGTTAATATTTTCAGTAATAACAGTTAAATTTTTTGATTTATCTCTAACTTCAATTAGAGATCCTACTTTTATGTGAGCAGATGGAATATTTAAATCTTTTCCATTCACTTGAATATGACCATGATTTACTAGTTGTCTTGCTGCTCTTCTTGTTGGAGCTATTCCAAGTCTAAAAACCAAATTATCTAATCTTGATTCTAATAATTGTAATAGGACTTCACCTGTTATTCCTTTTTTTCTAGAAGCTTTTTTAAAAAGATTTGAAAATTGTTTTTCCAATAAACCATAAATATATTTAGCCTTTTGTTTCTCTGCAGACTGAATAGCATATTCTGATTTTTTTTTACGTACTTTACCATGTTGCCCAGGAGGATAAGATTTCTTTCTTAATACCTTTTCTCCACCTAAAATAGGCTCATTGAATTTTCTAGATATTTTAGCTTTAGGTCCTGTATATCTCGCCATTTATTTATTTTTTTAATTAATTTCTTGAAAAAAAAAGTTAAGGCCGTCTTCTTTTAGAAGCACGACAGCCTCCATGAGGAATAGGTGTCATATCCTTTATTAAAGTTATATCTATTCCTGCGTCGCTAATAGTTCGAATAGCCGATTCTCTACCAGCTCCTGTGCCTTTCACAAAAACTTCAGCTTCTTTCAAGCCTAAATCAAATGCAATTTTAGCACAATCCGAAGCTGCAACCTGAGCAGCATAAGGAGTATTTTTTTTCGCTCCTCTAAAGCCCATTTTTCCAGCCGATGACCAAGAAATCACTTGACCTTTTTTATTAGTCATAGAAATGATAATATTATTAAAAGTAGCTCTTATATGAGCTTGACCGACTGAGTCTATTGCTACTACTCTTTTTTTCCCTTTTTCCTTTTTTTTATTTGCCATAAATTTACTTTCTATAAATTTATTATTTCAATTTAAATTATTTAACTGCTTTTTTCTTATTAGTAACTGTTTTACGTTTACCTTTTTTAGTTCTAGCATTATTTTTTGTTTTTTGCCCTCTAACAGGAAGTCCTATACGTAATCTAATACCTCTATATGAACCGATATCTTGCAAACGTTTGATATTCAATCTTATGTCAGATCTTAATTCTCCTTCTATCTTATATTTCCCATAAGCGACATTTCTAATTTTTAACTGCTCATCATCTGTCCATTCTGAGACTTTTTTATTTTGATCAACTCCAGCTTCATTCAAAATCTTTTCAGCTAGATTTCTACCTATACCATAAATATAAGTAAGAGAAATAACTCCTCTTTTTTTATCTGGAATATCAACTCCTAATACTCTTGCCATAATTTTACCCTTGTCTTTGTTTGAATCTAGGATTTTTTTTATTAATAACGTAAATCTTACCTTTTCGTCGCACTATCTTACATTCACTACTACGTTTTTTTATTGATGACCTAACTTTCATAATATTTTTTTTAAAAATTCTATCTCTATTAGAAGTACAAATTTAAAACTAAATTTTGACTAAAAAAAATGATAGATACTATTTATGCCTATAAACTATCCTGCCTTTGGTTAAATCATAGGGAGACATCTCTACTTTTACTCTATCTCCTGGTAATATTTTTATAAAATATTTTCTCATTCTCCCAGACAGATGAGTCATTATTTCTATGCCATTATCTAATCTAACTCTAAATCGAGCACTTGGTAAGGCTTCAATTACTTCTCCATCTTGCTCAATAATTTGTTGTTTTGCCATTTTATATTTCTGTTATTCGAAGATAATAGTAAAATTGATGATACAAATCTTAATTAAATCATTTGGTATTTATTATCTATATAATCGAAAGTTGTTAAAACTTCTATATTTTCATTAATTAAAGCAATAGTATGCTCATAATGAGCTGTTAAACTTTTGTCTTTAGTTCTAATGCTCCATTTATCTGAGCAGTATTCTAAATCATATTTTCCTATTGCGGTCATAGGTTCAATTGCAAAAACCATTCCATTTCGCAATTTAGTTCCTTTACCGCTTTGTCCAAAATTAGGAAACTCTGGATCTTCATGTAAATTATGACCTACTCCATGCCCAACTAGATCTCTTATAACAGAATAACCTCTTTTTTCTATATATTTTTGTATTGCATTGCCAATATCTCCTGTTCTTACCTTTGTAGATATTAAATCAATGCCTACATCTAAAGATTCTTTTGTTGAAGATAAAAATCTTAAAATCTCATCATCAACTTCACATATTGGATATGTATATGCACTATCACTATGATATTTTTTAAAATAAACTCCACAATCAATAGATAATATATCTCCTTCTTTCAATTCTTTTTTATTTGGCAATCCATGAACTACTACCTCATTTAAGGAAGTACAGATACTATATTCATATCCTTTAAATCCTTTAAAAGATGGTTTTGCACCATGGTCTTGAATATATTCCTCAGCTATTTTATCTAAGTATAAAGTAGTTATGCCTGGTTTTATTTCTTTAGAAAGTATTCCATGAACCTTGCTTAAAATTTTACTTGCTTGCCTAATAATTTCAATTTCTTCCTCAGATTTTAATAGTATTGCCATGTTTATATTATACTTTACTAAATAAGTATAAGGAAAATCACTTAAATTTTTCTTCTTCCAATTATCTTACCAGATTTCATTATACCTTCATAACGGTGCATTAATAAATAACTTTCAATTTGCTGATAAGTATCTAATACAACACCTACAACTATAAGTAAAGAAGTGCCTCCATAAAAACGACTAAATCCCATACTAATACCAAATAATTTAGCTAACCCTGGCAAAATAGCTATTAATACCAAGAACAATGAACCTGGAAAGGTTATTTTAGTTAAAATATCATCAATAAACATAGCAGTTGGATTCCCAGGTTTTATGCCAGGAATAAAACCTCCATTAGATTTAAGATCATTAGCTATTTGATTAGGATTTACTGTAATTGCAGTATAGAAAAAGGTAAATAACATAATTAATAAACCAAAAACAATATTATATTGCCATGAAGTAGGATCGGAAAAAGCTCGATATATCATTGCCGCCAAACTATTAGTATTTCTCCAAACACCTGCAATAAACCCTGGCAACATGACCATTGTTTGTGCAAATATGATCGGCATTACACCTGAAGAATTTAATTTTAAAGGCAAATATTGCCGTTCTCCACCATAAGAAGATTGACTTGACATTTGTTTAGCATACTGCAAAGGAATTTTTCTTACGGCCTGAGTAAACATAATAACTCCCATGATGATAAAGAAAAGAATCACAAATTCAAAAATTAAAAATATCCCTCCTGAAGTTCCTTTAGATACTACTTCACCCACAAAAGCTCTTGGCAATGAAGAAATAATTCCTACCATTATTAACATTGAAACCCCATTACCTATTCCTATATCTGTGATTCTATCTCCTAACCATAAACAAAACATAGTGCCAGAAGTTAGAATTAGCATAGCTGAAATTGTAAAAAAGAATCTATTGATAACCATAGCTCCTTCTCCAGAAACTGTATCAGACATTGTATATCCAAAAGATTGAACTAAAGCTATAAATACTGTCAAAAATCGAGTTATTCTATTAATTTTATTTCTTCCAGATTGTCCTTCTTTATTCATCCTCTGAAAGCTTGGATACATGATAGTCATCAATTGCATAACTATTGAAGCTGAGATATAAGGAACTATACCTATACCCAATATGGATGCATTACTAAAAGCACCTCCTAAGAAATTATCTAAGATCCCAAAAACTCCTCCTATTTTTCTAGTTAAAAAGTTAGGATTTATTCCTGGCAAAACAATAAAAGACCCTAATCTAAAGATAACTAATATCATAAAAGTGTTAAATAAACGACTTCTAAGTTCTTTTATAGAAAATATATTCTTTATTACTGAAAAAAATCTTTTCATTTCTTTTTTGATAAATTAGTTATTTTTCCTCCCAAAGCTTCTATTGCTTTTTGAGCTGTTTTAGAAAAAGAATCAGCTGTAATTTCAATTTTGGTTTTCAATTCTCCATTCCCTAAAATTTTAACCAATGAATGTTTATTTGCTAAACCGTTGTTGACAAAAGCATCTTTATTAATAACTGAAACACCTTTTTCAACCAAATTCTGTAATGTATTTAAATTTACAACTCTATAAACTTTCCTATTAGGATTTTTAAAGCCAAATTTAGGAACTCTTATTTGTAAAGGCATTTGACCTCCTTCTGAATTATATTTTGTTTTATAACCTGAACGAGATTGCGCTCCATTATGTCCTTTGGTTGAAGTCCCTCCTTTTCCAGAACCTTGTCCTCTACCAATACGCTTTCTATTCTTTGTAGATCCTTCAGATGGTTTTAAACTATGAAGATTCATAATATTATTTAGTTTGAGTTATTTCTAATAAATGAGATACTTTATTCAACATACCTTGTATGCTTGGATTTAATACATGACTTTTAGTTGAACCAATCCCTTTTAATCCTAATGCTTTAACTATCCGTTTTTGTTTAAATGTTTTACCTATAACACTTTTTGTTTGTATAATTTTAACTTTTGACATAATAAACAATAAGTAATTAGTTATCAAATACTTTTTCTAAAGGTATATTTCTTTGTGCAGCAATTGTTAAAGGATCTCTCAATTTCATTAATCCATTAAAAGTAGCTCTTACCACATTATGAGGATTAGAAGATCCTTTTGATTTTGCAAGCACATTATGTATACCTGCACTTTCTAATACTGCTCTTACCGCTCCCCCTGCTATTACTCCTGTACCTGGAGATGCTGGTTTTAACATTATATGACCTCCATCAAATTTACCATCTACTTGATGCGGAATAGTTTCTCGTAAAACTGGAACCTTAATCAAATTCTTTTTTGCATCATCAACACCCTTCTGTATTGCTGTTTGAACTTCTCTGGCTTTACCCAATCCGAAACCAACTACACCTTCACCATTTCCGACAACTACAATCGTAGAAAAAGTAAAGTTACGACCTCCTTTAACAACCTTAGTCACTCTATTAACTGCTACTACTTTTTCTTCTAGTTCTACTTCGCCTGCTTTTACTATTTTTTTTCTTAATTTCATATATATTAATTAAATTCTTAAAATATTAAAAAATTAAACCTTTACTTCTTGCTCCTTCTGCTAAAGCTTTTACTTTCCCATGATAAATATAGTATGATCTATCAAAGACAACTTTTGAAATCCCTTTTTCTTTAGCCTTATCTGCAATCAATTCACCTGTTTGTTTAGATTTCTCAATATTTATATTTTTAGATTTTTTATCTAATGAAATCGAAGATACAGATGTTATCACGTTTTTAGAAACATCATCAATAAGACTTGCATAAATCCTTTGGTTACTCTTATATATAGCCAATCGCGGGATTTTATTAGTTCCTTGAATCTTTTTTCTAATTCTAAGCTTAACTTTTTGTCTTCTTAATATCTTTGGGTTCTTCTTTAACATGGCTAATTATTTTAATTATTTAGCAGCTGTTTTACCTGCTTTTCTTCTGATAATTTCTCCTACAAATTTAATTCCTTTACCTTTATATGGTTCTGGTTTTCTCAAAGATCTTATTTTTGCAGCAACTTGACCTACTAACTGCTTATCTATACCTTCTATATGTACAATAGGATTCTTCCCTTTGAGCATTTCTGCAGTAATCTTTACTTCTTTTGGAGCAGCAAAATAAATAGAATGAGAATAACCTAAACTTAATTCTAAATAATTAGGCTGTTTGGTAGCTTTATAACCAACTCCTACTAGCTCTAAGGATTTTTTATAACCCTGAGAAACTCCTAATACCATATTATTTATCAATGACCTATATAATCCATGCATTGATTTATGCAGCTTTTGATCTGAAGGTCTTTTTACTTTAATAATGTTATTTTCTTGAGCAATTTTAATATCATTATGCAACTTACATTCCAATGTTCCTTTTGATCCTTTTACTTTTATCAAATTATCTCCCGAAATTTCTAAATTAACTTCAGGTGGTAATTGTATTTCTTGATCTCCAATTCTTGACATTTCTAAAACTTTATTTTTTTAATCACAAAAGATGACTAATTACACTTATTTATTAATAAACATGACATAAAACTTCTCCACCTATCTTTAATTTTCTTGCTTCTTTATCTGTAATAACTCCTTTAGAAGTTGATAAAATAGCTATACCTAATCCATTTAATACATGGGGAAGATCTTTAACTTTTGAATATTTCCTTAGACCTGGTTTACTTTTACGATCTAACTTTGTAATTGCATATTCTCTATTAGATCCATAATTAGTGGCATATTTTAATTCTATTTCAAGAATTTGTTGGCCTCCATAACGATTATTTTTATCATCAATAGTTTTATAATCTTTTATATATCCTCTCTCTAATAATACTTTACTTATTCTATTTTTAAGATTTGAGGAGGGAATGAGCACTTTCTCATGATTTGCCATTATAGCATTTCTTATTCTAGTCAAAAAATCGGATATAGGATCTGTATACATATATGATTGTTAATAATTTTCTAAGTTTATTAAATGCAATTTTACTAATTTTCAATAACAAAAACAAAATTAAGGATATGTATTCCTTAATTAATTTAAATTTATAAAACTAAATAATATTAAAATTATATAAATTACTTAAATATTTTAAATTACCAGCTAGCTTTAGTAATTCCAGGAATTTTACCTTCTGAAGCCCATTCTCTGAATATTATTCTACATATTCCAAACTTACGAATATAACCTTTAGGTCTTCCTGTTACTCTACATCTATTATGTAAACGTACTAAAGAGGAATTTTTAGGTAATTTATCCAAAGCGATATAGTCACCTTCTTTCTTCAAAGCAGCTCTTTTCTTTTTATATTTTTCAAACATTCGAAGTCTTTTACGCTCCCTTGCTTTCATTGATTCTTTTGCCATAATAAATTTTTATTTATGCACTTATTTCTTCTTTATTTGTATTATTCAAATTTTGCTGAATTTTAGTAAATTTTTTAGAGTCTTTAAATGGTAATCCAATAGATTTCAATACTTCAAATGCAGCATAATCGGAATCTGAATTAGTTACAAAAGTTACATTCATACCATTCAATTTAGAAACTTTATCCATGCTAATTTCGGGAAATATAATTTGCTCTTTAATACCAATAGTACAATTACCATTACCATCAAAACAATCTGCATTTAAGCCTCGAAAGTCCCTCACTCGAGGTAACGAAATCGAAATAAATCTATCTAAGAATTCATACATTCTATCTCCACGAAGTGTTACCATGACTCCTATTGGCATTCCTTCTCTAAGTTTAAAATTAGAAACAGACTTTTTTGCTTTTTTTGGTATTGCTTTTTGGCCAGCTATAGCTGTTAATTCTTTTTCTCCAATTTCTATCAATTTAGAATTTCCAACAGCGTTACCTAACCCTTGATTAATTGATATTTTTAGAATCCTAGGCACTTGCATAGGAGATGAGAAATTCATTTTTTCTTTTATGGAAGGGATTACTTCCTCAAAATATTTTTTTTTTAGTCTCGGATAATTCATTTTTTTTTATATCTATAATCTCTTAATTTATTTTATTTTTTTATAAATAAAATTTTAATTTAAATTTTAAAACAGCTTAACTGATAAAGTCCCCTGTTGCTTTAGAATATCTCTGCAATTTTCCATCTTTATCAAGCTTTCTTCCTATACGACAACGTTTTGTTGTTTTGGAATCTAAATACATCAAATTACTAATATTAATTGATGCTGACTTTGCGATGATACCTCCTCTAGGATATTTTGCAGAAGGCTTGACATGCTTTTTTACTTCATTGATTCCTGAAACAAAAGCTCTACCTTTTTTAGTAACAACAGAAGTAATTTTTCCAGTTTTACCTTTATAATTACCGGATATTACCTGAACATCATCACCTGTCTTTAATTTGTATTTTTTTTTAATATTATTTTTTTTAATCATATTTATAATACTTCTGGTGCTAGAGAAACAATTTTATTAAATTGCTGATCTCTTAATTCTCTTGCAATTGGACCGAAAATACGTGTTCCTTTCGGTTCATTATTGTCATTAATTAAAACAACTGCATTGTCTTCAAATTTTATATAAGAACCATCTTTTCTTCTAATCTCCTTTTGAGCTCTAACTATTACAGCTTTAGAAACAGTACCTTTTTTAACATTTCCAGAGGGAGATGCGGCCTTAACGGTAACTACTATTTTATCTCCTACTGATGCATATCTACGTTTGGTACCTCCCAAAACTCTTATGCATAACACTTGTTTTGCTCCTGTATTGTCTGCAACATTTAATCTAGATTCTTGCTGTATCATACTTTTATTATTTTATTCTTAGTAGAAATAGAAATTATTTCTTTTCTTCTAAAACTTCAATTAATCGCCATCTTTTTGTCTTACTTAAAGGACGAGTTTCCATAATTTTAACTAAATCACCCTCTTTGCATTGATTTTTTTCATCATGAGCAATAAGTTTTGTTGTTTTATGTATATACTTACCATATACTGGATGCTTAATTCTTCTATCTACTTTTATTGTGATAGTTTTATCACATTTATTACTGGAAACTCTTCCTATTCTTTCTTTCCTAAGATTTCTAGGGTTAGTTTCAATATTTTTCTTATTCGTTTTTACTTTATTTGTAGACATATATTATTTTTTTATAGTACTATCACTAAGAGATTTAGATCTTAAACTTGTTTTTATTTTAGCTATTAACTTTCTGACACCTCTAATCTTAAGTGGATTATCTATTGGTGAAATAGCATGAGAAAATTTTAACTTTTTTAAAGAATTTCGTTCTTCTGAAAGTTTTGAATTTAATTCATTTACAGAAAGCTTATTAATTTCTTTGTAATTCATCTTCTTAGTATCTATTAAAATTCATAATCATTTCTTATAACCATCTTAGACTTCAAACCTAGTTTATGAGTAGCTAGGCGAATAGCTTCTTTAGCTATTTCATAACTTACTCCTTCTAATTCAAATAGGATACGGCCTGGTCTTACTACAGCAACCCAATATTCTGGAGCTCCTTTTCCTTTACCCATACGTACTTCAGCAGGTTTTTTTGTAATAGGTTTATCAGGAAAAATACGAATTTTTACTTGACCTTGACGTTTCATTGTTCTTGTAATAACAACCCTAACAGCTTCAATTTGTCTTGCAGTTATCCATCCTGGTTCTAAAACTTTTAAACCATATGTACCAAAAACCAATGTGCTTCCACGAGTTGCAAGTCCTTTGATACGTCCTTTCTGTACTTTTCTATATTTTGTTCTTTTAGGTTGTAACATTTTAAATATATTTAACTCTTATTTTTTTTTTGAGATCTATTATCTTTTTTTTTATTTGACTTTTTGTTAGATCCAAAATTATTATTTTTCCCAGCATTGTATTTGTCTTTTGAAGGCTCCGAAGGAGACAAGCTAGGCCTACCATAAATTTCTTTCTTAAATATCCATACTTTAACTCCAATAGTACCATAAATAGTATTTGCCCCTATAACTGCATAATCTATATCTGCTCTTAAAGTATGCAAAGGCACTCTACCTTCTCTATATTCTTCTACTCTAGCCATTTCAGCTCCACCTAATCTACCAGATAATCTAATTTTGACACCTTTAGCACCTGCTCTCATTGCTGATTCAATAGCTTTTTTCATAGTTCTTCTATAAGAAGCTCTTCCTCTTAATTGATTTGCAATTGACTGGCCCAAAAGTTTAGCATTTAACTCTGGAACTCTAACTTCAATAATATTTATTTGAATATCTTTGCCCCTAATTCTTTTTAATTCCTCTCTCATATTATCAACTTCAGCCCCTCCTTTACCAATAATAATACCTGGTCTTGCTGTATGTATTGATAAAGTTATTGTTTTCAAAGTTCTTTCTACTACTATCTTAGATATTGCAGCAGATGGCATTCTCATATAAATATATTTTCGAATTGCATCATCTTCCATTAGCTTGTCAGCAAAATCTTTTTTGCTTGCTATCCAACTTGAATCCCAGCCTTTTATATAACCAAGTCTAAAACCTATAGGATTAACTTTTTGTCCCATTATCTTTTTTATTATTTTTTATTATTATATCCTGCTTGTTATTTGTTTTTGTTTCTTCTTTAGTATTTACTTCCTTTTTTGAATCATCTTTAATTGTTGATGATTTTAATTTTGAAGAATTATTTAGTTTTGATAAGTCTAATTTCTTTTTGTCAGTTGTTTTGTTATTAATTTTTTCTGGAGTTTTAATTGTTGTTTTTGGGGAAGCTAATTGAGATTCTTTTTCAATTTTTTCTTTTGAGTCTACAGCGATCGTAATATGATTATATCTCTTCCTAATCCTGTGAGCTCTTCCTTGAGGGGCCGGTTTAATACGCTTAAGCATTCCCGCGCCATCCACTCTTATTTCTGAAATAAATAGCTCAGTAGAATTATCATTTCCATTTTTATTATGCCAGTTAGAAATTGATGATAATAAAAGCTTATTAATTGGTTCTGAAGCTTTTCTTGGATCATTTCTCAAATAATCCAAAGCCTGAACTACATTTCTACCTCTAATCATATCAGCTACTAATCTAACTTTCCGAGGCGACATTCTATTCTTTTTTAAAACTGCAACTGCTTTCATTTTTTTATTTCTAATTATTCAAATAATTATTTCTTGCCTTTTTTCGTATGACCCTTAAAAGTTCTTGTTGGTGCAAATTCTCCTAATTTATGACCAACCATATTCTCGGACACATATACATCTAAATGCTTACGGCCATTATGAACTTTAAATGTTAATCCAACAAAATCTGGAGTGATAGTAGAACTTCTAGACCATGTTTTTATTGGGGCCTTCTTTCCACTTTCATTTATATCATCTACTTTTTTTTGAAGATGATATGCAACATATGCTCCTTTTTTGACTGATCTACTCATTATTTTTTACTATTTCTGTGTTTCAAGATATACTTATCAGAATATTTATTTTTCTTTCTTGTTTTTTTTCCTTTAGAATAAACTCCTGTTCTTGACTTAGGCTGTCCACCTGAAGCCTTTCCTTCACCACCTCCCATAGGATGATCCACTGGGTTCATAGCAACTCCTCTAACTCTTGGACGCTTACCAAGCCATCTATTTCTACCTGCTTTTCCAATTACTACATTAAAGTGACTTGAATTAGAAACAGAACCTATAGTTGCCATACAAGTTCCTAAAATACTTCTAACTTCACCTGAAGGGAGTTTTACAGATACATATTTTCCATCTTTACCTAAGAATTTAGCTGATGCTCCTGCACTTCTAACAATAGCACCTCCTTTTCCTGGTTTTAATTCTATATTATGAATTGTACTACCAGCAGGCATATTTTTTAATAATAATGCATTCCCAACTGATGGAGGAACAGATTCTCCCGATATTATTTTACTTCCAACTTTCAAGCCATCTGGAGCAATTATATATGCTTTTTCTCCATCTACATAATGCAATAACGCTATATGCGCTGTTCTAATTGGATCATATTCTATAGAATATACTTTTGCTGGAATATCAAATTTATTTCTTTTAAAATCAATAATTCTCAATTTTTGTTTATGACCTCCTCCAACATTTCTCACTGTCATCCTTCCTAAATTATTCCTTCCTCCTTTACTTTTATTAAATGAAGTTAGAGATTTTTCAGGCTTAACCTTTGAAAGTTCCGAAAAATCTGGAGCTATCCTAAATCTTTGACTTGGCGTTGTTGGTTTTATTTTTTTAACTGACATATTTTTAAGAGTTATTAATTTTAAACATCACCATAAAAATCTAAAAATTCTCCTTCTTTTAAATAAATAATAGCTTTTTTATAAGAAGGAGTCTTTCCTTTTAATATTCCTGTTTTTTTATAACGTACTTTCTTTTTACCGGAATATCTCATTGTATTTACTTTTTCAATTTTGACACTATAATCCTTTTCAATCTCTTTTCTGATCTCAACTTTATTTGAATTATTATCTACAATGAATCCATAAATCCCTTTCTCATTTAATTGAGAAATCTTTTCCGTCACAATCGGTTTTTTGAGCACGCTCATAATTTTATATTATAATTATTAACTAACTAATTTTTTTTCTAATACTTTAAGTGCACTTTCACTAAATATTACTTTATATGCATTCAAGATATCATAAGTATTCAAAAAATCTACAGTTGTTACATTTGAGTTTTGTAAATTTCTACTGGAAAGAAAAATATTTTTATCATTAGCTCCTAGTATTAGTAATGTTTTAGAATTTTCAAAAGACAATTTCTTTAACATCGATGAGTATTCTTTTGTTTTTGGCTTATCAAATTTAAAATCTTCTAATACTGATATTTTACCATCTTTAGCTTTATATGTCAGAGCTGATTTTCTAGCTAGTATTTTAAGTTTTTTATTAAGTTTAAAACCATAATCTCTTGGCTGAGGACCAAAAATCCTGCCTCCCCCTCTAAATATAGGAGACTTGATACTTCCAACCCTTGCTGCTCCAGTACCTTTTTGCTTTCTTAATTTTCTTGTAGAACCTGTTATTTCTCCTTTCTCCTTAGATTTATGTGTCCCTTGACGCTTATTTGCCATTATTTGCTTGACATCTAAATATATTGAGTGATCTTTTGGTTCTATATTAAAAATAGAATCATTTAATTTAATTTTTCTCTTTGTATCTTCTCCAGTATATTTTAAAACCGATAATTCCATTTACTTAAATTTATTTCTTTAGAATGATATAATTATTTCTACTTCCAGGCACTGCTCCACTTAAAACAATAATATTAGATTCCGGAATAATTTTCATTACACGCAAATTTTGAACTGTCACTTTATCTCCCCCTGTTCTTCCAGCCATCCTAATTCCTTTAAATACTCTAGAAGGATAAGAAGCTCCACCTATAGACCCCGGAGAACGCTGACGGTTATGCTGACCATGGGTCCTATCTCCTACTCCGCTAAATCCATGTCTTTTTACAACTCCTTGAAAACCTTTACCTTTAGAAACTCCTGTCACATCAATATAATCCCCTTCGGTAAATATATCTTGTAATGAAATAGAATCTCCAGGCTTTATATTTTCTCCTTCATATTCTTCTAAAAAGTTTTTAAATTCTACTAATTTTCTCTTTGGTGTTATTTTCGCTTTTTTAAAATGACCTTGTTCGGGTTTATTGGTATTTTTTTCTTTTTTATCTTCATAAGATAACTGCACAGCTTCATATCCATCAATCTCTTTATTTTTAATTTGAGCAATATGACAAGGACCTCCTATTACTACTGTACAAGCTGTATTTTTCCCATTCTCATCGGATATTTGAGTCATCCCTACCTTTTTTCCAATAATACCTATCATTTTTTCTTTGAATTTATATCAAATAACGCTTTAAATTATTTTGTATCATCGATTATTTCAGATACGTATAATACATAAAATTTAAAATAGATTATAAAATTAAAAAAATTACTTTATTTATACAAAAGAATTAATCTAAATAAAGTTAAATAAAGAAATATTTCTAATTTAATTTTTATAATTATCTTATTTTGGCTTAAAAATATCGAATATGCATTAATCATAAATAAAAATTTATCTGAAACTATTTAGTTTTAGATTTTAAATGTGATCAAAATTTTTCAAATGCATAAAAAGCGCAATTTAGAATTTTTAATCAAACTATAATTGCAAAATTTATTTATATTACATAATTGATAATTATCTTTTAAGAAACTAATATAAGAAATTAACTTATTTTTATCAAATGAAGTTATTTTTAATCAATTCTAAAGTATTATGGGGGCGTTATTTACAGAACAGAAAAAAGAAAACTTCACATAATAGATTTAAATATAATATTGAAGACGAGACCGGTGATGTAAGTGTAGCAATGATTAACTATAGGGGTGATTTACTATGGAGGCGCTGCAAAAGTCCTTATTGATATAAAAAATCCTTGATTTAAGCTTTAATTATTATATTGCATCAAAAATTAAATTAATCTGATATGAATCTATATAATAAATTAGTTAATCGTCCCTATATTTTCC
>JAAGZN010000302.1 GCA_024206165.1 Bacteroidota bacterium | reverse complement strand
GATAAATAGTATGGCTTCCTTTGCTATAATTTTCCATGTCACAAATGTAACATTTTACATTTAAAATAAGGAATTTAAAGGACTGAAGTCATTTTCCATCTGAAAGATGGAGGCTTTAAACCAAACTTGAGACAGTAAAATAGTAATAGTAACACCAGAATATAACGGATCTTTTCCCGGAGTATTAAAGGCATTTATAGATGGACTTGAATTTCCTAAAACATTAAAAGGAAAAAAATTAGCATTAGTTGGAGTGTCTGCTGGTCCAGATGGGTGTATTTTAGGTACCAGTCATTTGACAGATATACTAAATCATTTGGGAGCCTATGTATTACCTTTAAAAGTTAAGATAAACAAAATCCCAAAACCAGATATAAATGAAGTAATTAAAAATAAAAAATATGTTGAGATCTTAAATAAACAGATTGAGGAATTTATTAAATTTTAATGCTTCATTTATTTTTTCTTTTTCCTTTTTTTCATTCTCATGCTATAACTCTTATATCTTTGCTTCAATTTTTTCTTTTTAGTTTCTCTTGCCAATTTTTTCTTTCTTGCTTTTTGCCTTTTTTTGATTTCTCTTAATTGATTTTTAACAGCTTTATCAATTTCATTATCTTTTCCAAAATAAGTACCAATTCCAACTTGTATATTTAATCTTATTGCTCTAGAAATCAAATCGCCCCTTGCTCCTCCTTTTCCATCAATTTCAATTATTTTACCATATTCAAATTCAGGTCCTATTTTAGTAAACAATCTTCCATAATTACCAAATCTTCTTTCATATCTTATTCCTATCATAGTTCTAAAATTGAAAAAAGCTAATTCTCTAAACTTAGGAGCATCTGTTAAATAGAGACTTGGTCCAAATTGTAAATCAAGTAAAATATCATTGAAACTATCCCATCTATATATGGAATATGCTAAATATATAGATGGTTTAAAAATATATGTAGGAGATCGCATAAACATGCCTTGTTTCTTAAGCCCAGAAATTGTTCTACCTATTCTAATATTTTCGTTCTGCTCTTTCCCTTGCAACCTTATATTAAAATATTCTAAAAAATTAAGAGCAAATTCTAGGTCTAGTCCAACTCTATATTGCTTATTAAAAGTATAGTGAAGACTACAGAAAAAAGGGATAATAGGTTCAAATCCATAAACTTTGAGAGCTTTTCTATCCCGTTCACTTCTTGATATATTGTTATTATTATCAGTATCATTATTTCTTTGAAAGCTATTTATTAGTTGTAAAAATCCCAAAACCAAACTTTTTTTCGTATTGTTTTGGTTAGTAGATCCTATTGGAACACCATCTTTATTAACAATCTTATATAAATTATCACACCCAACATTAGATATATATATATCATTTCCAGTTAAATACATATCATGTTGTCCAATTCCAAATCCTGTTCCTACATCAAAAGCCAAATTTTTAAATATCTTGTTCCAATTTGTTTCTTTAGGATTTTTATAACCAAATGCGCTAATATCAACTTTATACCATTGTCTTGTTTTATAATCATATGCCCAAAAGTCTTTATATATATATTCTTCTTTTCTTTTTTCTTTTCTACTTTCTAAAAGTTCAACAGTTTCAAAATCCTCAATCTTAGACCATTTTCCGGTTACAGGATCATAAGAATAAAATTCTTTAATTTCGTCAAATTTTCTTTTATTTTGGATTTGAATCTTAGTTTCTAATTTTTTTTTCTTTGACTTTTTAAAAATTTTCTTTTTCTTCTTAATTGCAGCATTAGCTATATAGTTATTATTAATAATAAGGATATTAATGAGTATAAAGGAAAATATAAATATGTATTTAAAGGATTTATTCATATTAATATATAAGAAATTTTTAGTCTACAAAATATACTCTTTTATATAGAAAAATAATTAATTCATTAAAAAATCTATAATTTTAAAAATTACAATCTGTATAGAATATCATGCAATATAAAAAAATTGATACAAATATTTTTCAAAATTCCAATTTAAATTCGAATAGTCCCTTATTTAAAATGCAAAATTGTAAAATCTCATTATTTTTATTTTAATAAAAAACAAACAATAATAATTTAATAAAATAGAGAAATAATAAAAAGAAATGGTATAATTTTATGCTTACTTTTGTTTAGATAATTTTAATTTAGAAACAACATTTTTATGCCATTCTTTTAAATTAGTTTTTAATTTAGTTTTAAAATACTTTTCAAATTCATAAATAGCTGTATTAGCTACTTCATCTCCTTTAAATGCACATACTAATAGCTTATTCATAAAGTTTTTAATATACTTCTGTTTGCTTTTTTTCCTTAAATTTCTAAATCCATTATTTCTATGATTAATCATGTCTTCTTTAAAAGCCTCAATATTACTATCAGTTACTTCAATATCTTCAAGTAAAAATTTTTGATCGTAAATAATTTCTTCATTCTCGTTTATAGATATTTCTTTCTTCAATATTTGTGTATCTTCAAATTCCCAATTCTCCTTAATCGGCAATTTCATAAATTCAATTATTTTAATGCTATTTTTTCCCAAATGAACTAAACATTTTATAAATCTTTTTGACCTTGTAATTAATTCTCCTGTTTTTGTATTACTGATTTTTAAATTTCTAATTTCGATTTTATTTGAACCAAATCTATTAATAATATTTCCTTGAATAGAAAACGACGTATTTTTTGAAATAGCATGAAATAAAGAAGTCTTTTTTGCATTAGAATAACTATCTTCATCATATAAAAGGTTTTGTTTTTTAATACTAAATTCATAATAATAACTCCCAATGAAGATAAATACTGGAAATCCAAAGAATAGTATTGATATGAGTATAGTTTTTCTAGACATAGGCCATAATTTTATAACTAAATAGTATATATCCAAATTTATATACAAATATTTAAAATTAAAAGGTATGTTAAAAAATATAAGTATTTATGATTCATTTTCTGATATTATAAAATTAATGGAATTACATAAATTCAATATTTTTAAAATCAATTCTTATAAAAATGCTTTAAGATTTATAAAAAAAACAGATTTAGATTTGACAACTCTTTCAATAGAAGAATTGATGAATATTAAAGGATTTGGAAAAAGTATTGCATTTAACATAAAAGAAATCTCTGAAACTGGGAAATTAGAAATTTTAGAAGAATTAAAAAAAGGAACTCCAATAGGTGTTGTTGAAATGCTTAAAATCAATGGTCTTGGTCCTCAAAAAATTAAAATGCTTTGGGATCAACTTAAAATTGATAGTATTGACAAACTATTCAATGCTTGTAAAACAAAAAAATTATCAAAAATCAAAGGATTTGGAGAAAAAACACAAGAATTAATTATTAAAGAAATAGAATTTTTAAAACAGCATAAAAATACTTTTCTTTATTCTATAGCATCTTTTTTTGCAAATATCTTGATTGAAAATATTAAAAAAGATTTTTCTGATATCTTAATTTCTATGACCGGTGATCTTAGAAGGAAAAATGAAATTATTAATGAAATTGAAATATTAGTTGGTTTTAATAATAAAATCGAAAGAGATAAAATTATTAATTATTTAGATTATAACGAATTATTAATTAAAAATTCTGAACAAGATAGTCCCAATATTTGGAAAGGATTTCTTTTTCATAAAAATATAGAAGTCAGCATTTATATTCATGATAAAAAAGAATTTTATAAATATTTAATCTTAACAACAGGTTCTAAACAACATTTGGATCTTGAATTTGATAATAAAAATACTTTACGAAAATTAATTAATAATCAATTACCCATTAATGAAAATCAATTTTATGAATCCAATAATTTAACTTTTATTCCTCAAGAACTACGAGAAGGTTCAAATGAAATAAAATTAGCTCAGAAAAACTTAATTCCAAAACTTATTGAAGTAGCTGATATTAAAGGAATAATCCATTGTCATACAAAGTATAGCGATGGCACTAATAGTTTATTAGAAATGACTGAATATTGTATGAAAAAAGGCTTTAAATATTTAGGAGTAACAGATCATAGTAAAACAGCGGTTTATGCTGGTGGAATGACATTAGATAAAATAGAACATCAACATAAAGAGATAGATAAAATTAATAAAATTTTTAAACCATTTAAAGTTTTTAAAGGATTAGAATCTGATATTCTTAAAGATGGATCATTAGATTATGATGATGAAATATTACAGAAATTTGATTTTATTATTGGATCAATACATTCTGGATTTAAGATGACTAAAGATGAAGCCACACAAAGATTAATCAAAGCAATACAAAATCCTTTTTTAACAATTTTAGGACATCCTACAGGTAGGTTATTATTAAAAAGAAATGGATATCCTATTGATCATAAAGCTATTATAGATGAATGTGCAAAAAATAAAGTAATAATAGAAATTAACTCTAATCCAAATAGATTGGATTTAGATTGGAGGTGGATAAATTATGCTATAAACAAAAAAATTCTATTAAGTATTAATCCTGATGCTCATTCTATTATTGGGGTTGATGATATTCAATATGGAGTAGCTATAGCAAGAAAAGGAGGTGCAACTAAAGATAATATTTTTACTACTTTTGATTTACAACAAATTGAAGAATTTTTTATTAAAGAAGATAGATAAAATTATTTATTGGAGGCGCTGCAAAAGTCTGGCCTACCTATAAAAAGTTATAAAAAAGGTTTCCTCTCATGAAGTATCTTTTTTAAAATCCATTTTTTAAATTAACGATTCCTGTTATTATTGCCATTTTTATTGCATAGCTCG
>JAAGZN010000301.1 GCA_024206165.1 Bacteroidota bacterium | reverse complement strand
GATAAATAGTATGGCTTCCTTTGCTATAATTTTCCATGTCACAAATGTAACATTTTACATTTAAAATAAGGAATTTAAAGGACTGAAGTCATTTTCCATCTGAAAGATGGAGGCTTTAAACCAAACTTGAGACAGTAAAATCTCAGTTTAAAAAAAAATTAAAAGAAAGAATAGAAAATCCTTTTGTTCCAAAAGATTGTATAGGCAAAAATTTATATAAAATTAAATTGAAAGCAGCAGGTTATATACTAGACGTATGTCAAAATGCATCTGAAAGTATTTGATAATCAAGGAGTTAAGATCAATTATCAGATCATTTTCAATAGCGATGAGTATAGAATGATATATGAAGTTGATAAAACTATAATAACATTACTAATTCTGGGGATAGGAAAAAGAAATCGCAATGAAATTTATAATAAAGTTTTTAACAAAAAATAATAACTCAAATTACCTTATTAGTTTATTCATAAAAGCTAGAAATATCATAAATATATTTATTCTTATCACCATCTTTATATTTTAATATAATCATATTTTCCTTTTGATATTTTTCTTGTAAAGCTTCTAAAGTTTGTGTATCGGCATCAGATTTGAACATAGTCCCCCATTCATCAATATTTATAATTGATCCTGAACCTCCTGAAGTTCCTAACCCTCTCATTCCTTTTTTATCAGATGGACATTTTGTTCTTGGATGCCATTCTTCACCATATCCTAATAATCCTAATCCAATATTTTGATTTCCATTTTCGTTAATATAAATTAAGGAATTATTCAGAGCTTCCTCTTTTGGAATTCTCCATATCAAGCTATTTGGACATGCTAACATATACATAAATGCACTTGCCCCTCCTGTAGTAAAACCATTTATTGAACTACTTCCAGGATCATTAATAAACCCTGCAAAAGTTCCTGAACCAAAAGAAGTAGCATATATCTCCTGATTTTTTTTAGGATTTGTTATTTTTGTATATTCTAAAGTTCCACCATGATACAATAATTTATAATTGCCGCTTTGACTTTCTATTTCTAAAATATCTAAACAAAATTTTTTAATTATATTATTATTTTGAAAAAAATAATAATATATAGATGCTCTAATATATTTTATTACATTTAGACTTTTTTGAAGACGACCATAATTAGGCTTTTGGGAAGTATTAATTTTGTTTTTTATTTCTTTTATTAAATATGATAAAAATTCCTTGTATGCTCCGTAAGTTTTATTAAGCGTGATAGTTGAATTATTAATTTCTATTTGTATTATTTTGCCTAATGCTTTATTAAAATATTCTATATCTTCTTTATTGAGAGCATAATAATCTTTATTATCGACTTTTAAATATTGTTTATTCTTTTTGCCCACTTCAAACTTACCTCCCTTTATTATAAAATCATAAAACTGGTTTGTTTTATAAAAAGCATCAGCTTTTGTATAATTACAAAAGAAATTTTTCAAAAAAGCTAATTCTGCAATAATACGAGGTATCTTAATATTTTCACCATTGATTTCAAAGCTTTCACCATAACAATCTTTAATAATATCATTATCTTTTAGTTTTTTTAAAGTATTATGTTTCCCTTTCTTTATTGATGATTTTTCTATTTTTACTTCAAGTTCGTTATGTATTTTTTCAAAAACTTTAAATATTGATTCAACAAATTTAGTACATTCTAATACTTTTTCATTATTTTTATATACTACCGGAGTTTTTTGCAATTCGTCTTTAATATTATTAGTCTGCCTAATCAGATTGTCAATCAAAATTTTAGCATTATTAATATCTTTATTATTGGACATATTAAGACTTTTTTCAAACCGATCAGCTATTTGTTTGGACATATGAGGTAGTTGAAAACTTGAATATTCTTCATAATCATCAATAAATTTTTTTATTAAGGCTTTACCAAATAAAGTTCCATTATCTATTGCGTTATCTATTTCAGTAAATATTTCTGGAATTTCGTTGGTATATAAATTTTTTAATTTCAAATTAAATTCTTTTGACTTCTTTTTATTAAGGTCATTAAGTAGGATTTCTAATTGATTATCAAAATTATCTATATATTTAATTAAATTTGTGATATCAGTATTAGGATTTTTGATTCTACTCAATCTATTTTTAATAATTATATTTTTTTTTCTAATTAAATTTATTGCATCCTTAGCTTCAATTATACTATCTCCAGATGTTATTTTCCATACTATAATTTCTATCTTTTTTTTGCTTACATTTATTTTATTATTGATAGCTTCTATATCAAACTTTAGATTTTTGAAAAATTTTTGTTCATAAAGAATCTTATCTTTGTCAAATTTTTCAAAATTTGTTAATATTAATTTAAATAGCTTTTCATATTCTTTTCTTAATGCTTCTTTAGTATTGGCATCAAATTCCAATTTATTGTTATTATTATTGCTATTAATATTTTGATTTTGTGTTTGAGTATTAGAACCGGGTTTATTTGTTTGAGGTTTTAATGGGTTCTTTTGGGGTGGAAGAGGAGTATTAGAACCGGGTTTATTTGTTTGAGGTTTTAATGGGTTCTTTTGGGGTGGAAGAGGAGTATTAGAACCGGGTTTATTTGTTTGAGGTTTTAATGGGTTATTTTGGGGTGAAAGAGGAGTATTAGAACCGGGTTTATTTGTTTGAGGTTTTAATGGGTTATTTTTGACAATTGGTTTTTTAGGATTTATTATTGTATTTAAAGACTGTCGAGTTTTAATTTTATCTTTCTTTTCTGTTTGATCAGGATTATTAGAACATCCATTAATATATAAAAAGACTAAAAAAAGTAAATACATATATGTTTTTTTAAATAAAACTGAATATAAGAAAATTATTATAAAATATCAAGGGTCTGTAAACGCAAGTCTGTCTAAGCGAAATAAAATTAATTTTTTATTTTTATAACATTTAAAAAATACAAATTAAACTTAGATAGATAATGGAAAATACAAACTACAATGACTTAAGAAATAAAGCATTAAAACAATTCAAACAAGGTAAATCCTTATTTGGAAAAGAAGGAGCATTTGCTCCATTACTTAAAAATTTCTTAGAAGAAGCTTTAGAAGCAGAAATGGAAAATCATCT
>JAAGZN010000300.1 GCA_024206165.1 Bacteroidota bacterium | reverse complement strand
GATAAATAGTATGGCTTCCTTTGCTATAATTTTCCATGTCACAAATGTAACATTTTACATTTAAAATAAGGAATTTAAAGGACTGAAGTCATTTTCCATCTGAAAGATGGAGGCTTTAAACCAAATTTGAGACAGTAAAATATATAGTCTTTTATAAAAAAATTTAAATATATTGTTTCAATAGTTTGGACATTCCATCAAAATTAATTGGTTTTTCGACAAATTCATTAAAACCAGCTTTTTTAAATTCAAGAGGTGTATAAAATTCAGCATTACCAGTAACAGCAATTACAGGCATATCTTTTTTATTTTTGTTTTTCATTTCTCTTATTCTTCTAATGCATTCTATCCCATTCATATTAGGCATAGCTATATCCATTAACACAATATCAAAATCTTGTTTTTCTATTGCGCTTAAAGCTTCTTTTCCATCCATGGCAGTAACAACTTTATGTTTATAAAACTCTAAAACATGTTTTGTTATATTTTGGATTACTTGACTATCTTCAACTACTAAAACGGTTTTTCCTGTTCCTTCATTGTTTTTATTATTATCAGAAGATTGATTCATTATTATATCAGACATAGAATTTATTATTTAATTGTGAAATACTAATATTCAACACACTGCAAATATAATAACAATCTATATTTTATACAAATTTGAACTGCTTTATTCTCCCTATAGCTAAATATAATTTAATAAAATGTATTATATAAATTATAAATTGTTTTTTATTATTTAAAAACAAAGATATTATTACGCATAAAAATTGTATTATAAATATTTAATTTTATAAATTTTCATTATTTATCTTTTCTAAAAATAAAAATTAATTTTTATATACAATCATTTAATAAAACCTTTGTTTTTAAGCTAAGAATTCATATATTTATGATTCAGTTAATGATGTCATTACAAATGATGTTGTTCTTTTATATTTGATAACAGTTTTTAATCTTAAAAAGCATTTTAGATAAATAGATAATAATTATCTGGTGCTTTTTAAGATTAATTTTAATAATATATGATTCCGTAGCTCAGCTGGTAGAGCATCTGCCTTTTAAGCAGAGGGCCCTGGGTTCGAGTCCCAGCGGGATCACTTCCTTCACTCTTTTATAAATATCTCTTAATTTTTCATATTTGGGTTTTTAATTTTATAATATGAAATTAAGGATTCTATTTTAATATCTTTATAAAGTATATTATTGTTAATATTTTTCCTTTTGTTATTTTCTCTATTCTTTAATTTTGAAGATTTAATATTATAAGCTTTATTAGATCTATTTTTTAAAGCAATAACTTTATCATTTTTTTTTATTAATGTAGTTTTGAAAGCATTGATTAATAATATTGAATAAAAAAGGACTGGAATTATTATTATATAAATATTATTGTTTGTTATGATATTAATTAAGTTATTAATTTTCTTGTAGGATATACTTTTTCTTTGCATTTTAACTAATTTTAAATAAAATAATCAACTTGTAGATTGTATTTAAATTTTACTTAATTTGGATGAGTAAAGCATATTCCTCATTTTATTTAAAAAATTGTATGGTATTAAATCCATTTTTTTTTCTTTTTTCTTTATATATTCATTATTTATTCGTATATATTCTGTATAGCTCTTTAATTCTTTTTTTGTCCTTATACATGATTCATTTAAAATTGGAATTGATGATATTATAAATCCTACTTTTGCTATATTAATCAATGTTTTATTTCTCATTTTTATTAAATATTGAACGCGAATATATATTAACTTATATAATAAATTTAATAATAAAAAATTGCATTATATCAACATAATATTAACAGTCATTATAATACATATATTATTATTTAGATTATTAATTTATATGATATTAATAGGGTTTATTTATTTATATTGATTAAATTATTTTAAAAATCCACATATATTTTTGCAACTTATGTTAATAACTCAAACTTATTAACATAAATAGATTTAGTAATTTTAGATAAGCATTAATAAAATGTTATTTCTTATTGATTTTATATATTTTAATGTTTTTAAGGAAACAATTATTAACAATTTTAATTTTAATGATATGTCAAATCAAAAAGCATAAATAGTGTTTGTAAGCAAACAAAACTATAGTTAAAAGTTACAATTTAAATTCATGTATATATCACAAAAGAAGTAGTCAGCTTATAAAAACACAAAATATACCAAAAACATACCTATCGAATAATAAGTCAATTCCT
>JAAGZN010000299.1 GCA_024206165.1 Bacteroidota bacterium | reverse complement strand
GATAAATAGTATGGCTTCCTTTGCTATAATTTTCCATGTCACAAATGTAACATTTTACATTTAAAATAAGGAATTTAAAGGACTGAAGTCATTTTCCATCTGAAAGATGGAGGCTTTAAACCAAATTTGAGACAGTAAATAGCTTTCATAAAGAAAAATCGAATAATTAAATTAATAAATTCGCTTAATTAGATACATTATCCTTTTCCACAATCATAGCCATCATTTTTGCTTCACATGCTAATTTATCCCCGACAAAAGCTCTCCCTATTAACTTAACGATATTTCTTCTTGGTGGCCCTTCTAATTCACATTGCATAATTAATTCATCACCTGGAATAACCATTTTTCTAAATTTACAATTTTCTATACCCAAAAAGTAAGTCCAATATTTACTAGGATTATCAACTTTTTTTACCATCATAACAGCACCTGTTTGTGCAAGAGCTTCAACTTGCAAAACGCCCGGCATAATGGGATTATTTGGAAAATGGCCTTCAAAATAAGGTTCATTGATGGTGACATTTTTCTTAGATATTATTTTATTTTCATCTAAATACAAAATTTTGTCAATCATAATAAAAGGATATCTATGAGGTAAAATTTTACAAATATCATTGATATCCATGACTGCTTCAGCTTTTAGATCATAATCAGGTCCTACTTTTCTAGATGATAATTTATTATTTGCCATTTAATTTAGTTTTTATTATTTGTTTTTCAATTTATTATCATTGGTTTTAATTTAAAAGCTCGACTTATGCGAGATCGCTCTAAAATGCTTAATACTTTTATTGCTATAGCAAAAATAAGCTTATATTTAATATAAAAATAGATATTTCATTTTATAAAATCAAAATACAGTACTTTCAGAAGATTTTTTTAATATAAAATTTTTGGCATTGCTAATTTAGCAGAGACAGATCTTTGTTTCTTTTCAACATTAATAATCTAATAGAATGTTCAAGCATTTTTACACATTTACTATAGCATTTTGTTTTTCTTCGCATTCTAGCTAAATAATGACGAAATAG
>JAAGZN010000298.1 GCA_024206165.1 Bacteroidota bacterium | reverse complement strand
TAGTTTATTCCGCCATTTTTTAGCAAGAATGCGAAGAAAAACAAAATGCTATAGCAAAAGTACAGAAATGCTAGAGTATTCTATTAAACTTTTAATGGCTAAATGGAATGGAGAGATATCTATATTAAATTAACAATGCCAAATATTTTATTGTTCTTTAGAGCTATTAAAAAACAAATAATTAATTTCTTGCAAATTTTAGCAAATCATCATATTTAAAATTGTCAGCTAATTTTAAAGCCATCAAATATTTAATTCTTCTATTTTTTTCATTTTGTCCCCAAGAAAAAACAGACAAATCAAAAAAATGACTAACAATAATATCAGCAATAATTCTAGAAAACCTTCCATTGCCGTTACAGAATGGATGAATAGAAACTAACTTATGTTTAAATCTTATGGCAATTTCATCAGGTTTATAAATATTATTATTAATTTGATATAAACAATCATCAATAATCATCAAAACTTGATTTTTAATCAAAGTTTTATCAATACCAATATTCTTATTAGATTTTCTATATTGTCCTGCCCATTTCCAAACTTTATTAAACATTTTATGATGAAATCTTAATATGAATTTTTCTGATAAAAATTGTTTAAGACTAAATTTCTGATTTAAAGACCAATTGATAGCTTCTTCAATATTATATTGTTCATACTCATTAAGTTGGTTTTGTGTTTCAATAAATCTAATTTTTAAATCACTCTTTTCCTCCTCATTCAAAAATGTTTGTCCACCAACAAAAGTAAAATTTAGTCCCATAAGTGTTTTGGAATTTTATGATTAAACTCAATTATTTTTTCTTGAATAGCACTGTTAATCCTTTTTTGTTTATTTTTTTGATCCTCTAATTCCATCATTCTGGAAGTTCTTGAAACAATATCGATAGCTTTTTTCTTTATCCTATTATCAAGTTTTTTTTTAATACTGCCTTCTTTGGGAATAAAGCCATAAATAAAATTCATATCTAATGCTCTAGCAATTTTTTCTAAAGAAGAAATAGTTATAGATTTATTAAGCTCCCTTTGTTCCAATTCTCTTATACCTTGAGGGGTCATTTTAAGTTTTTTGCCAAGCTGAGATAATGACATATTGATTGCCATCCTAATATTATATATCCAACCAGATTTGGGAATATTATATTTCTTAATATTATTAAATTTCTTTATTTTGTCATCTAATTGTTGTAAAAGAATTTTTCTCATAAATAATATTTTAAATATATATATTTAATATCTTCGATCAATTTACACATATATGTTTAAAAATTAAAAAAATTATTTTAAACATTTTCAAATTATCTTAGATGGACTTAATTAAATTTGAGGTATAGATGGATTAGGTGGAATAGGATTTTTAGAATTTATAATTAAAGGCTATATTAAACAAAATATAGCCTTTAAAATTTTCATTGTTCTTTAGAACATTGATTGGCACATTGTTGCGCTTGTTGAACGCATTTTTGTGCTTGTTGAACCATTTGTTGAATCTGTTGTGATATATTTTGATCACCTTCAACTTGATTAGCACATTGTTGAGCTTGTCTTGCTAAATTTTGAGCATTTTGTGCCATTTGTTCTACTTGATCCTTTAATTGTTTACTTGCCATAACTGAAATATTGATAAATTATAAAATCAAACCTCTATATTATTACTTATTAAATAATACCTATAATTAATTTAATATTTTTCAAGCTTAAATTAAAATTATATAGTCTTTTTAATTTCAAAATATGTAGAATTTTTAAATATGATTTTCTCTTCTTTCATAAGATCTCTCAAGTCAGAGATTATTAGTTTTTTTTCTTGTGGATTGATATCAGTGATTATTTCATTGAGTGTATTCTTATTATTTTTTAAGCATTCATATATCATATCTTTATAATTATTTTCTTCATCATGTTGCTTTAAACAATTATCACATAAATTGCATTTTTGATAAGCATCTTGATCGAAATATTCTAAGATAATTTGATTTCTACATCTAAGATTATTTTCTATAAAAGTAATCATCGCATTTAACTTTTCTTGATCTATACTTTTTCTTTTCTTTAGTTCTTTTATCTTGATATATGAACTAAGATTTTTTATTCTTGGATGAATAAATGTAATAGTTTCTGAATTTATTTTAGGTTTATAATCAATAATTTCTCTCTTTTGAAGTTGGAATAATATTCTTTTAACTTCTTCTATTTGCAAATTTGATTTGCTAGCAATTAATATTTTAGATATTTTGCAATATTCATTAAATACGTCGCCTCCATATATTCTCAGTAATGGTTCTAAAATTGTATTGTGATTTTTATTGTTTATTCTGTAATTATAAAGACAATTTGGAGATATATTTATTTTAACTTTATCTTGAGTTTTATCCTCTTTAAAATTAAAGTATATTAAATTTTGTGATTCAAGTAACTTTAAAACATTATAAGTTTCAATATAGCTTAAATTATATTTATTGACGAAATTATCTAAATCAAAAGAATATGTAGTCATTTCTCCAGAGCCAATTGCTATATTTAGACAATTAAAAATTTTAATATAGATATCTTTAATAAATTCCAGAGTAGGATATTTTTTTATCAATTTATTTTTCATTTCGTATATGTCAGAATCGTTATATAACAATATCGACTTAGATAATAAATTGTCTCTTCCTGCTCTACCACTTTCCTGGTAAAAGCTTTCTAAATACAAGGGAGGATCATAATGTAAAACTAATCGAACATTTGATTTATCTATACCCATGCCAAAAGCATTAGTCGCAATAATGATTTTATTTTTTTCTTTTATCCATGATTTTTGTTTTTGTTCTCTTGCTTTTAAATCTAAGCCTGCATGATAAAAGTCAGAATTTATATTATTAGATTTTAAAAATTGTGATATCTCAAAAGTTTTTTTTCTAGTATTTGTATAAATTATTATACATCCATTGGATAAAGAAAATGAATTGTCATTTAAGTTTTTATTATCAGAGAGTATTCTAATCAAATCGAAATTTTTATTATCCGTATTAATAACTTGATAAAAAATATTTTTTCTTTCTAAGCTTATGTTAAATTCTTTATGGTTTTTTAATTCAAGTTTTTCTATAATATCTTTTTTTACATTTTTGGTTGCAGAAGCTGTTAAAGCGATCAAGTTAGATTGAGGTTTTATTTCTCTAAGTTTAGAAATATTTAAATAAGATGGTCTAAAATCATAACCCCATTCTGAGATACAATGTGCTTCATCAACTGCAATAGTATTAACATCCATTTTTTTAAATCTTTCAATAAATAAATTAGATTCTATTCTTTCTGGAGAAATATATAAAAGTTTTATATCACCATAAATACAATTATCTAAAGCTATATCTATTTCTCTATTAGACATTTTTGAAGATATTGAAATGGCTTTAATACCTTGCTGCCAAAGTCTTTCAATTTGATCTTTGATGAGTGCTAATAAAGGTGAAATTACTAAAGAAATTCCTGGTTTTAGTAAAGCTGGCAATTGAAAACAGATAGATTTACCACCTCCTGTGGGCATTCTTACTAAAATATCTTGATTTTTTAAGAGTTCTTCTATAACTTCTTTTTGTGGATATTTAAAACTTTCATAACCCCAATATTGTTTTAAAGTTTTGTTTAAAATATTTGAATCGAATTTTGAAATTTTAGATATCATAAATTTTTCTTAATAATGATCGTAGATAATATAATCAAAATTTAATGTAACTTAATAATTAGGAATTTATTATACTTCTTTTACTAATGAGTTATGTATATTTACTGTCTCAAATTTGGTTTAAAGCCTCCATCTTTCAGATGGAAAATGACTTCAGTCCTTTAAATTCCTTATTTTAAATGTAAAATGTTACATTTGTGACATGGAAAATTATAGCAAAGGAAGCCATACTATTTATC
>JAAGZN010000297.1 GCA_024206165.1 Bacteroidota bacterium | reverse complement strand
GATAAATAGTATGGCTTCCTTTGCTATAATTTTCCATGTCACAAATGTAACATTTTACATTTAAAATAAGGAATTTAAAGGACTGAAGTCATTTTCCATCTGAAAGATGGAGGCTTTAAACCAAATTTGAGACAGTAAATTAATTTATTATAAAAGTATTGATACAAAAGAGTGTGGATTTGACGTAAATGCTGAAGTTAATGTATATGAATGTGGTAAAGTAATAATTGATTGGAAGGTTTCACAGAAATTTTTTGATCTTGAATACTATAATCCACGAACTCTTGGTTTAGGTTTTAACCTTATTGGTAATAAAGAATTTTTTAGTTTTGATGTAGATTACCTTTATCTTCATGAAGTATCTGAAGGTAAAGGTAATGGATTTGCAGGCACTCCATATGCTAAGGGTAGTGGAAGAGTAAGTGGAAGGATCGGATTAAATAAAGTCAATACTATAAAAGATGTTGAAATAGGCATGGAATCTAGATTTTTCCCATATGCAATTATTGATCTTTAACATCAATAATTAAAAATTTCAATATTCTTTATTTTCAAACAAATATTATTAAACTATGATAGAAGATATAAAATATGAATTATTTAAACTAAAAGAAAAAGTATAAAAACTTTATTTAAGGATAATCACTAAGTGGAAAAGTTGGAACATTCTCCACTTAGTGATTATATTTTTATAAGAATACATAGAAGTGAATAAATTACATCAAATTGCTAAAGGGACTTGGAATAAAGAATTGGAAAAAAACTAAATTTTTAATAAGTAACTAAACCAGATTTTTAATCATAGATACTAAAGAAAATTATATTTAAATTTTTAAAAACAGAGTATCTAAATAGCTACATATTCGATAAAGTTATCAATTGCGAAAAAAGAAACAATATTATATTAACTTAAATAAC
Source organism: Bacteroidota bacterium (assembly GCA_024206165.1). GTDB lineage: Bacteria > Bacteroidota > Bacteroidia > Cytophagales > Amoebophilaceae > JAAGZN01. Next base: position 22,584 of record JAAGZN010000297.1, on the reverse strand, counting down.
GTACCTTAACTAACAATAGTTATTATTTTTCTATAATTTTAAACTTTGATAGTTAAAAATCAAAAACTTTAAACTATCCAAGATAAGGCTTTAAAGTTTTATTTCTTGAAGATTGTCTTAATGTTCTAATCGCTTTTTCTTTAATCTGTCTAACCCTTTCTCTAGTAAGTTCTAGATTTTCACCAATCTCTTCCAAAGTCATAGGAGAACTACCATTTAAGCCATAATATGAAGATATTACTTCTTCTTCTCTTTGTGTTAATGTTGATAATGCTCTTTTAATTTCTTTTTTCAAAGATTCACTTACTAAATTATTATCAGGGTCATCCTCAGTTTCATCTTCTAATACATCTAATAATGTATTTTCTTCACCCTGAACAAAAGGAGCATTAACAGAAACATGCCTTCCTGAAATTTTAATAGTATTTCTTACTTCAACAGGAGTCATTTCCATTACTTCAGCAAGTTCTTCTGCTGTAGGTTCCCTTTCATACTCTTGTTCAAGTTTTGAAAATACCTTGGATATTTTGTTCAGAGATCCAACTCTATTTAAAGGTAATCTAACAATTCTGGACTGTTCCGCTAAAGCTTGTAATATTGATTGTCTAATCCACCATACGGCATAAGAGATAAATTTAAAACCTCTAGTTTCATCAAATCTTTGAGCAGATTTAATTAAGCCCAAATTCCCTTCATTAATAAGATCACTTAAAGGTAAACCTTGATTTTGATATTGCTTAGCTACAGATACAACAAATCTTAAATTTGCTTTTGTCAATCTTTCCAAAGCTATTTGATCTCCAGCTTTTATTTTTTTTGCTAAATCAACTTCTTCTTCGGAAGTTAATAAATCTACTTTCCCAATTTCTTGAAGATACTTATCCAGAGATTGACTTTCTCTGTTAGTAATTTGTTTACTTATCTTTAATTGCCTCATATAATATTTCTAATATATTTATGTAATATATACTACTTACATTTAAAGAATATCTGATAATCGGTCTTTTCTCTATGAAAATAATCGGTTTTAGATACATCTTGATATACGTCGAGTATAGTAACTTAATGAATATATAATTGATTTCCTAATTTTAAATTTATCAAATGATATGATTAAGAAAATTACTCTCTTGGAATCAAAGCTTTTCGGGATAATTTAAATCTTCCATTTCTATCAATATCCAACAGTTTAACTTCTATTTCATCTCCAATTTTATAGATTTTACTAATATCATCAACTCTATCCCACATTACTTCTGATATATGTAATAGTCCATTTTTACCTGGTAGAAACTCAACAAAAGCACCAAAGTCTAATATTGACTTAATCTTACCTTTGTATGTTTGACCAACTTCAGGCTTCGCTAAAATTAATTTTATCTTATCTTTAGCTTTGCTAATTTTATCCTTATTAGGAGCAGATATTTTAATCAATCCGATACCATTAATATTCTCAATGGTAATGATAGTATCAGTTTCTTTTTGTAAATCTTGTATAACTTTTCCACCAGGACCTATTATTGTTCCAATATTAGATTCATCAATTGTAACAGATTCAATTCTAGGAGCATTACTTTTTAGATCTTTTCTAGGTTCGCTAATTGTTTGATTCATTTTTTCAAGAATATGCAATCTCCCTTTTTTAGCTTGTAGAAGTGCTTCTTTAAGAATTTTTTGAGAAATCCCTTCAACTTTAATATCCATTTGGCATGCTGTAACTCCTTTAGCCGTTCCGGTTACTTTAAAATCCATGTCTCCTAAGTGATCTTCATCTCCAATGATATCAGAAAGAATAATATAATCTCCACTTTCTTTATCAGTGATCAATCCCATAGCAATACCAGAAACAGAATTTTTAATTTTTATGCCTGCATCCATCAAAGCCATAGATGCTGCACAAACTGTTGCCATCGAAGAAGAACCATTGGATTCTAATATATCAGAAACTATTCTTATCGTATAAGGATTTTCGTCTTCTTTTGGAACAAGTCTTTTTATAGCTTCCATTGCCAGATTACCGTGACCTATTTCTCTTCTACCAGGACCTCTAGAAGGTCTAACTTCTCCTGTGGAAAAAGCTGGAAAATTATAATGTAATAGTAACTTGTTAGATCCAGACTCCATCACATTATCTATTAGTTGTTCATCAAGCTTTCCTCCTAATGTTACAGTAGTTAAAGATTGAGTTTCTCCTCTTGTAAATACAGCAGAACCATGTGCTCCTGGCAAATAATCAATTTCATTCCAGATATGTCTAATTTCATCAGATTTTCTTCCATCTAATCTAGTCTTTTCTTTAAGCATGAATTTCCTAGAAGCCTCTTTCTCAGATATATTTAAATATTTGTTTATAAGCTCTACATCTAATTCAGTCTCACTTAAATTTTCTTTTAATTTTTCTAAATATTCTGTTTTTATTTTATTTATAGCTTCTCTTCTTAGTTTTTTTTCTTTAATACATTTTTTAACAACTTCATAAATTTTTTCTCCAGCCTCCTTTAAGATCTTTTCTAATAATTTCTCATCCTTCTTGGAATGTGTATATTCTCGTTTATTGGTTGTATTTGCTTCTTTAGCTAATTCTTTTTGAAATTTACAATGCTTAATTATTTCTTTATGTCCGAAACTAATCGCATCTATCATTTCTAATTCATCAACTTCATCTAAGTCACCTTCAACCATAATAACATGGTCAGAAGTTCCTGCAATAATTAAATCTATATCTGAATTTTGATTATCAGCAGTTGAAGGATTGATTTGAAATTTTCCATCAATTCTAGCAACTCTTACTTCTGAAATATAATCTAAAATTGGAATATCAGATACTGCAATAGCTGCAGATGCTGCTAAGCCAGCCAAGGCATCTGGAGTTACATTAGGATCTGCTGATATCAGACTTATATTAATTTGGACTTGAGCATGAAAATCTTTTGGAAACATAGGTCTTATAGCTCTATCAACTAGTCTTGAAATCAAAACTTCGCGATCAGATAATTTTCCTTCTCGCTTTAAAAATCCTCCTGGTATTTTCCCGCCTGCAGAAAATTTTTCTTTATAGTCAACAGATAAAGGTAAAAAATCTACATTTGGGGCTGCTTCTTTTTCTGCTACTACGGTTGCCAAAAGCATTGTATTTCCCATTTTTAAAACAACAGAACCATCTGCTTGTTTTGCTAATTTTCCTGTTTCAATAGATATTTCTCTTCCATCTTCTAGGACTATCTTTTTTGATATAATATTTAAGTTTTGCATATATAATTTAGAGTTTTGAAAATATAGATTCTATTAGATTTGACTCAATAGACGAATTTAAATTTATTAATATAAACATTATAAATAAAGAGATTTGATATAAATAAATTGCTAACACAAATAACATAAGTTCTAAATAATTTAATTTAAAATTTATGCTATTTAATTATTTTCTTAATGATAAAGATTTCAATATTTTTCTATATCTTTCTATATTTTTATTTTTTAAGTAAGTTATTAGCTTCTTTCTTTTTCCCACTAATTTAACAAGACTAAGCCTCGTAGCATGGTCTTTTTTATTTGATTTTAAATGTTCTGTTAAACTTTTTATTCTAAATGTAAATACAGCTATTTGTGATTCTGGCGAACCAGTATCAATAGCTTTTTTGCTATTACTATATTTTGTAAATACTTCGTTTTTTAATTTTTCCATTTTATGTTATAAGAAAATGCCTTATTATATGTTAGTAATTAGATTTTAATATTTAATAAATATGTAATCTATTTATCTTTTAAGTAAAATTATTTTTTAATTTTAAAACTGCAATTTATTAAAAAAAAAATAAATTATCAATATTTAGCTTTAATACATTTGTTATTTATATTTTAATCTATTTCTTTTTTTTAATTTTCTTGCTTATTTTTGCCTTTCTTTTAAATTTGCTTTTCAAAAAATATTTTAAATCATCAAATTTTATTGTATCGCCTCTAAGAGCTTTCCTTGCAAAGAATACTGTTAAAATAAATACAAATAAAAATGGTAATGAAATAGCAATTAAAGGATCTAAATAGCCTTCTTCAGCTATATTTATTCCTTTATAAACTAGGAAATAATATATTAAAAATAACGAAACAAATATAACAGATTGAATTTTTATTTCCCCTTTTCGAGACATTAAACCTAAAGAAGCTCCCAAAATTAACATTAATAATACTAAAATTGATTGTAAGATATATGAGAGATGCTGCATTCTATATCTTCTAATTTTCTTTTCTAAGTTTATTAACTTTGGAATATTATCAATTAACTTATTATTTATTGATTTAATAGTTTCTGAAGAAATATTAATCATTTGTATTAAACTCTCTATTCCATAAGTACTAATCAAATTTTCTATAAATACTTTTTCATTTCTCAAATTTTCAATTTCTGAGTCAGTTAAATCTAAATTGTCGTATTCTTCATAAGAAATATAACTTTTAAAATTATCTAAATATTTATAAATATCCCCCAAATTGTTATGCTGTATATCTTCAATTTCTAGCCTCATTTTTTTTATTTCCCTTTCTAAATCAAAAGAGTTCAAATGAAAAAATTGAGCCTTAAATATTTTTTTACTCATTTCACCCAATTCATCAATGTTTAAAATTACTTTTTGTTTTTTGAAGGTAGTCCTAACAAATTTTGATATATTTTCATCTTTATTCTTAGCTTCTATTTTACTTTTTTCTATGTAAGAATAGCCATCATATAAATTGAGAATTAAATATTTTTCATTTGTTGTTGAATATATTTCTCCAGATTTAGCAATAGTAACAAGAACATTTCCCTTTTTTTCTGTATGGTCATAAATCATTATATCTTCAATGGATTTTTCATCATTTAATTTTTTGTTAATCTTTATACTATAACCTTCCAATTTATTGTAAAAAATTCCTTCCTTAATATCTAAAACTGGATTTGTTTTTTTAATTTTTTCTATTAATTTAAATAATTTTCTATTAGAACCTGGTGTAAGAAATGCATTTCCAAAATACATAAACATTATTATTATAATTTTAAAAATAATTAATGATAATAAAATTCTTGTTTCTGATACTCCTGCACTCTTCATTGCGATTACTTCTCTTGTCTCTATTAATTCTTTCATATGTATGACTGAAGTCAAAAGAGTAGTTATAGGATAACCTACCAAAAATGCAGACATACCTACTAAATAAGTTATTAATTTAAAAGAAGTAAATAATCCCAAATTCTTTCCCGCCAAGTCTCCTAGCCACTGTACGGCATTTTGTGTATACATTACAAACAATACCACAACATAGATTACTACAAAAGTTCTGAAAAAACTTTTTAATATCATTTTATCTAATTTTTTAATCATTTTTCTTAGATAGATTTATTGATTATTCTACAAAGATATGTGTCTTTAATTTATATTAAAACTAATATAATAAAATTAAACTATAATGAAGCTCATTTTTATATAGTTTAAATATATTATCCTAGATTTAATTATTCTTAAAAATATCTATTTTGATAATTTTATATTCATGAATAAGATATAAATATTTTAATATTCTTAATTCCTAAATAATCTCATATTTATGTTTAAAGCTTATTAAACTTGGTTTTAGTTTTATTTAAATTATAATTATAATTTTTTTAATATTAATATCATAAAAAAAACCAAAAATATAACATTTAATATAAATATTTATTATATTATTATATATAAGGTCTTATTAATTATTTGTAATTTTTAAGATTTTAATGTTGGTCAATAAGATAATATAAATATGAATTTATTTACATTTATAAAGCTTAGAAATTATTTATTACTGTACTTTTCATTAATAATTTTTAATTGTAATAGTTATGTTTCTGGAGATGACAATAATAAGTCAAAATTAAAGAAAATTGAAGAATTTAATTTGAATCAAAAAGAAAAAATTGTTAGTAAAATAGAAAATGATGGAAAAGTTATAAACGAAGACAATAATGAAAAATCACTTCAAAATATAAATAGAAAAGATAAAGCAAAAATAGAACCAAAATATGACCAAAAAAAATCTTCAAATACTCAGAAAATTAAATATACTTATTTAGATCCTCTAAAAAACTCTCAAAGAGTTTTTACAATCAATCAAGGAAAAAATATTGAGTCAAATTATAAAAATTTATGTACTATATTAGAAAATTGTAATTCTAAATATTTATTAAAAATTGGCCAAGAAAAATATATAATGCTAAAAGAAAAATATGAAGATAAAACTACTCTAAATTACGTTATAAATAATAAAACTAAAGATAAAAAATTTCTTCTAGTCACAAATTCAAATGAAAAACTAAATAATGAGATTGTATTAAATAGATTAAAAGTAAATGAAGAATTTGAATATATTAAACCCAAATATTTCCCTTTAATGCAAAAACATAAAGTTGGACAAAGTGAAGATTTAATAATATTAAAGGAATTTATTGAAGGTAAGCCTTTAAAACTTAAATTTAAATTTAATGAGAAGTCTTATTTAGATTTAAAATTATTTCTATTTAAATTTTTAAAATTTTTAAATACTTTATCTGAGAAACAAATTATTATGAAAAATCTGAATCTAAATAATATAATTTTAAATAAAAGTAAAAATATAAAAATTGCTGGTGGCGAAATAGAAGAAATAGGTAAGAATACTAAAGAAGAATGTTTAAGAAGAAATATAGAAAATTTAGATCTAATTTGGTTCTGGTATTCCAAAATCTCGAAGTTTAAAAATTTAAGAGTTTTTATATCAAGAAGAAAAATCAAATCTTTAGGCAAAATGAAAACAGAAGAAGAAATAAATGAAGAAAAGAAAAATATGCCAATTAAAATGAGCAAACCACAAATATTAATATTTCATGCTTTTATAAAAAGTTTGCTAAAAATGCATTCTAACCCTTACTATTATTTGAAAAGAAAATCAATTACAAATCTGAAAAACACATATATTTATATGTTAAAAACTATAAGAAGAAGGAATAGATAAAAAGATTTATTTTTATATTTTGTATACAAAGAATTGATTATTAAATTTGTTGTTTGTTCTATTAATCATAGATAAAATATTTGAAATCATTTGACTTCCAAAGATATAATGACCAATTATTAGATATTTTTAATTGAAATCAATTATATATCTTCAATGAACATATATTTAATTATTTTAAGTTATTAAAAGAAAATCTAAATTAAAGATTCTAAGTTTATATACTTCAAAATTATTATATATATATATATTAGACTTATATCAAAACATTTGAAAGCATTTGATAATCAAAGAGTTAAAATCGATTATTAGTTCATTTTCTATATTGATGAATATATATTTTAACTTTAGTTTTAAATTAAAATCATAAATACTAACTATGAAAAAAGTATGCTTTTATACTTTAGGTTGTAAGCTGAATTTTGCAGAAACATCTTCTTTAATTAGGATGTCTACACAAAAGAATTTTCAAAAAGTAGAATTTGAGGACAATCCGGATATATTTGTCATTAATACATGCTCCGTAACCGAAAACGCAAATAAAAAATGCAAAAAAATTGTTAAAAGTGCTTTAAAAACATCACCCCATGCTTTCATCATCATAACAGGTTGTTTTGCACAGCTTAAACCACAAAAAATAATAAATATTCCCGGTGTTGATGCAGTATTAGGTTCTAAAGAAAAATTTAAATTATTTGATCTTATTAAAGATTTTGAAAAGGGAGAAAATAAATCTGTTCATGTAGGAAAAATATCCGATGCTACAAAATTTTATTCTGCTCATTCAGAAAATGATAGAACAAGAACTTTTTTGAAAATTCAAGATGGGTGCAATTATTATTGTTCTTTTTGTACTATTCCATTTGCCAGAGGAAAAAGTAGAAGCGATACAATAGAAAATATTCTACAAAAAGCAAGAAAAATTATTACTGGAGGCGTTAAAGAAATTGTGTTAACAGGAGTAAATATAGGTGACTTTGGTATAATTGATGGAAAGAGAAAAACAAATTTTTTAGAATTAATCAAAAATTTAGAAAATTTAAATGAAGATATTAGATTTAGAATTTCTTCAATTGAACCTAATTTATTATCAAATGATATTATTGAAATTGTAGCTAATTCTACTAAATTTGTTCCTCATTTTCATATGCCATTACAATCGGGAAATAACGAAATTTTAGAAGGGATGAGAAGAAGGTATGATCGAGAGCTATATTTATCTAGAGTAGAAAAAATTAAGAAATTAATGCCAGATGCTTGCATTGGGATTGATGTAATAGTTGGATTTCCAGGTGAAACTGATAAACATTTTGAAGATACATATGATTTTTTAAATAATTTAGATTGTTCTTATTTACATGTTTTTCCTTACTCTGAAAGGCCTAATACTAGAGCTATTGCTATGCATAATGTTATTCCTCTAAAAGACAGAATTGAAAGATCAAAAATGTTAAGAATATTATCAGAAAAGAAAAGAAGATTATTTTATGAAGAAAACTTGGGTAAAAATGGAAAAGTTTTATTCGAAAATGAAAATATTAATGGAAAAATGTATGGATTTACAGAAAATTATATTAAAGTAGGTAGTTTATTTAATGAAGATTTAATCAATACTATACAAAATGTAAATTTAATCAATATTAACACAGAAGGCTTTGTTGAAATTAGATAGCTTAAATAAGTTTATATGAAAAAGGTTATATTTAATGATATTTAATTTAAGCTATACTTTCTTTTTCTTTCTTATCTTCTTTAATATTTTTATTTAATTGTTCTTTATTTGCCTCTTTTTCTTTATTCCCTTTCTTGCTTGTAGAAATATCTTCTTTTTCTAAATTTGCAACATTTTTGATAACAGGCTTTGCAAGTAAATGCTTAAGCATAAAATTCCTTTTTTTTGCTTTTAGTTTATTTCTTAAAGCTTTTCTTTTTAATCTTGTTATTGCCATTTTTTTAAATTTTTGAGTAATAAACAAAATGTGGGCCCTGCAGGATTCGAACCTGCGACCCCCTGCTTGTAAGGCAGATGCTCTGAACCAGCTGAGCTAAGAGCCCCTTTTATTTATATATTATTCAAGCTTATACTAATCGTAAATGAAGTGTATCTGAAACCATTTGATTTTAAAGATTAATGACCTATTATCAGTTATTCTTCAATTGGAAGCAGTATAAATAATATATATTTACTCATATTAAACTATAAAAAAAATAATATATCTTTTTGTTTAGAGTCCAAATATAAAAAAATAAGTTGATATTTCAATATTTATAATAGGATTATTATTTCTAATTTAAAGACTCCTTCTTTTTCTACATATTCTTTAAAATAGACAACTGCTGGAAATGATGTAGGAGGCATCTGTCTTTTAGCCAATCATTACTATATTATTTTGTATTTGATTATTTCTGATGGTTTTAGGCCTGTTCTTGTTTCTATTTCTTCTTCTGTCTTGCCTTCTTTTTGCATTTCTTTGGCTATTTCCATGTTTCGCATTTTTTTTATTCTTTCTTTTTTTTTTGTGTTTATTCGTTTTCTGTCTTCGTCTGTTATTTTTGTGGGATCTAGCTCTGGAAATTTTATAGTGAATTCTGTGTAGGAACTTAACCCCTGGCTACTATTGCAGCTTATTTCTCCGTTGAAACTGTTTACTATTATTTTGGAGAACCATAGGCCTATGCCGCTGCTTTCTCCTTTTTTGCCTGTGGTATAGCCCATTTGAAATATTCTTTCTTTGTTTTCTTCGGGGATGCCTTTGCCATCATCTCTTATTATTAGTTTGTTGTTTTCTGAGTGTATTTCTACTTTTGTGGGGCCGCCGTGTTTGAAAGCATTTCTTATTAGGTTTGATAGTACGAACGAGAATTGGGCTTTTGGTAATTGGATTAGGAAGTCGTCTCTTAGGTCTACTTCTACTTTTTCTAATTGACCGGGATGGAAATGGAGGTCTGTTAGTGTGTTATGGACTGTTTCTTCTACTGAGTCTATTTCCATGTTTATATTTGATTTTTTCATTTCAATGAATAGGTTTTCGAAGGCTGATAGTACTTTTACTGTGTCGTAATTTAGGCCTAATGAAGTATCTACGAAGTCGTATACTGAATTGAAAGAATTTTGTTTTATGAAATACCCTTTTTCTCCATTTCTTGTTTCTAATTTTGTCTTTTCTTTTATTCTATCTAATGATATTTTTGCCATATCTGAGTATGTTAAGGCTGAGAGTGTATTTCTGATTTCGTGGCATAGTGAGAGGCCTAGGTTTATTCCTATGTTTACTGTTTTTCTATTGAAGATTCTTTTTTTGTAGGCGAATAGTAATCCTATTATTGTTGGAAATAGTAGGGAATATATTAAGTAATAGTTTGTATCGAAGCCTAGACTTAGGATATTTATTGGGCCTACGAAGTATTTGTAGAAAGCTAATCCTAATAGTATTCCTAGTGGGGCTAGTATTAAAAATACTTCTCCAGCTACTAAGATTATTAGCATGAATATGGATACGGCTATTTGTATTAGCCATAATAATGATCCTTTCGATAGTAGGAACATTACTGTTGTTATAAATGGCAGGCAATATGTTAATGTGATATGCCAATATAATGGGTAATATGGTTTTAGGAAATTTTTCCATTCGTCTTTGACTATTAATAGTCCAGCCATTATTCCTCCTATGAATCTTAGATTGGTCATAATATTATATCTTTCAGGATCGTTGGAATCCCACATTACGTATGGTAATGTAAAATTAACGCAGCAATAGATTCCAAAGATTATGTTTTCTGATCCGTGTTTCATAACCTGGAATCTTGAGTAGCTGTAGATGTTTTTGGGGCCTGGGATATAGCTTAATAGTTTCTTTAGTATTTTTGTTGGTTGGGGGATCCAGAGGTTTGTTTTTGGTTTTGATTTTTCTTTGTCTTCTTCTTCTCTTTGTATCCATGCTATTCCTTTGTTTTGGAGAATATGAAAAAATAGGAATATGAGACCATTAGCTAGCATACCTAAAGCCACTGAGATACTTTTTTGTCCAGGAAAAATATAGAAATAACAAATACAAACAATAACAAAACCTGCTGATACACTTACATAGAATAACTTTTTATTACCTTTAATTCCAAAAATTGCAAATAAAATTGGGAAAACTAATATTGGTAAATTAATTAAGTTTTTTATGAGATTAAGATCATTAAAAATAGAACTATTAATAAAAGATAATGAAATTATAGATATTATTATTGCAATTGCAAAAGTTGTTAATTTTAAAATATTTAACTTTTTTTCTTCCTTAATTTTTATAATTGGAGAAATTAAATCATTAAATAAAATTAAACCTGTAGAATGTAAATATGAGTCTACTGATGATATTGCGACTGATAAGACTCCAGAAATTATTAATCCTTTTAATATATTATTTGTGCAAATTTTATTTATAACTTCTAAAATCATATTATCTGATTTAATATTGGGATAAAGAGCTAAGCAACATAGACCTATAAGTGTAACACTCAAACCAAAAACAAGCTCTATTACTGTTACTGAAAAAAACATTTTTTGGGCATCTCTACCTTTTTTTGCCATGAATATTCGTTGCATTAAAGAAGGTGAAACCAAAGCGGAAAAACTAAATGATAAGATTAATCCATAAGTTAAATGTTGAATAAATTCTTTTTTTGTAAAAATTAATAGTTTATCTTTTGGTAATGCATAAAAGAGTTTTTTATAACTCATAAAGTTTTTGGTTAATAGAGTTGATATTATAGGTACAGTAATTGCTAATAATAAAAACTGAAAAACATCTGTATAAGTAACTGACTTAATTCCGCCAAAAGCAGTATATAAACCTAAAATAAATCCAGATATCATTACACCCCAAAAGATATTAATATGAAAAAAGAATTGTAATATCTTACCTATTGCAACTAATTGTATACTAACTAAGCAAATCATCCTAATCAATGTTAATATACCTGTTAATAATTTTGCATATTTCCCATAATATCTTCCTACAAAATCACCAATTGTAAAACAATCTTTGAAAACGGCAGCTTTTGGAGCAATAATTAAGCCTAGAAGAAGATTTTGGATTGTAACTCCAATCCAGAAAGAAAACATTATGAGACCAATACTATATACTTTATAAGGATAAATCAACAAATTATAAGCACCTATATCAGTTGCTAAAAATGTTAGAGTAAGTGTAACAATGGTAAACCCTCCTTTACCTAAAATATATTCTTTAATATTTTTTATTCCCTTTCCTGCATAAAGACCTAGTACTAAAGTAGCTATTAAAAATCCTATGACTATGAACAGTGTTGTATTAGATATATTATATAGAAACATGATTATGTAGATGTTAATTTATTTAAATAATTCTTATTTTATGATTTAGTTATACTTTATATTCGCAAATTATAATTGTGTACAAATTTATATAATATTTTTAATATTTTCAAACTATTAATACTGATAAATGATATTTTATCAAGCTAACAATACAGGCAGTTATTGGCTTAGTTATATTTTGGTTCTAATTTATATTTTAGTATTTATAGATATTAATTGCATATTTTATTTATTACATTTTTAATTTTTGTATTTAATTAAATGATTTTGATTTGATATATTTATTTTATATTATTTTATTTCTTTGTATTTATTAAATATCTTCAATTTTAATACTATTATATTTCTTGATATTTTCATAATATATTTTTTTAAATTTTTTTTTTAAATTTTTAATATCTATGCCCTTCAGAAACATGGAGAAATGGCAGAGTGTTTCCGGACTCAGAATATTTTTTATATTTTGGTTTATACTAAAAGTATATGAAGATGCGGAAAAAGGTCGTTGATACTCAGCAAGTTATGATCAATTTTTCTTACATCTTCAATTGGAAGTAGTATAAAGTGGACAAATTAATAGGGTTTGGATTTGATGACAATCAGATGCATAAGTTGATTGTTTTGTTGTTGATGGATTGTGGTGTTGGGGTTTCTGATTATTATAATCTATTTTTTAATTTCATAATTTCTTTTTTCGAAGCAATCTTATAAGATTCAATCTCTTTGATAGGTAAACCATCTTTTAACATTTTAATTATTATTTCATTTGTGTGTTCTTGTTTTATTTCTCTGATACATTCTTCTTCAAATTCTTTATATTCAGCTTTGGTTACAGTATTACGAAAAAGTATAGGAAATCTAAAATCATATTCAGTATAAGTATCGCCAATTTCATTGCTTTTACACCATATTTTTCCTTTATAATTGGCTACAACTATTTTAGCCCATAAGCCTAATCCTACAGTTTCCCAATTTTCTGATTTATTACAATTTATGCTAAAAAGAATATCTAAATCGAGTTTGGGAATAACTATCCCATAACATTTAATTTTTAAGTTATATTTATCTATAATAATTTCAACTTTGGGAGATTTTCCTTTTATTAAAGCATTTTTAATTAAATTATGTATTACAAAGACAAAAGCGTCTTTTGGAACTTTAGCACAACAACCTCCAATTTCTATAATTTCTATTTTTTGTTTTTCTTTTAAAGTAAATTTTAAATCATTTAATATGTATTGAATAATAGACTTAATAGAACGTATTCTAGGATTAGCTATTGAATATTTAAATTCCATTATAAATTCCTCAAAAGTCTTTATAGACTTAAAAGAATCTGTATTAAAATCATAAGCGACTGCCATAAGTATTTAGTTATAAATTTAAACAATTTGTTAACCTGCAATGAAGATATAATAATATAAAAAATATTTCAACAAATTTTGAAAAATCTTTTAATTATTTTAGAATATAAATATTGTTAAATTATAATTTAGTTATATTTCCTATTTATGCAGTGTTTTCCCCAAATTCTAAAGGAATCCCTTTTTTTTGGGTAAGTGATTTAAATTCTTCAAAAGTACTATTGACATTAATATCTTTATTATTTTTTTTGAGATTATCTAAAGAAGATTTTATAAGGTTCAATGTGTTGTCAAAATAATCTCTTGCTTTTTTATTAAAAGGATAAATTATCGGTTGTATATCTAGGTTGCTATCATATTGATTAATAATTATATTTGCTATAAGAAAGGCCGCATACATCAAAAAAGCATTATTTTCGAAAGCACCAGTTCCAAAATTACCCCAAATGAGTTTTATGGTTTTTTCATTTTTATATTTCTTTTTCATAGTTAATAGAGAAACAAATAATTTTTTATATGCAAATTCAAATGCTTCATCTATATAATTATCTTTGTTAGAGCTTCTGAAATCCGGGGCATCGATACATAAAATTTCATATTTCTTATTTAAATCCGGGTTTGAATTAAAAAGATCATCTTCATTAATCTTAGCCAGTCTTTTTCTCCAGTCTATTTTATAAGCCTTGACACTATCTAAATCTGCAAATTTTGTTGCATTACTAAAAAATGCTATTTCATTATCTTTTAAAGAATCACTAATTGTACTTAATTTGTTTTTATAAGGAAGTATCATACATTCTAAACCTATAAATAATTCTTCTTGAGCGCTTGCTTCATCATTTTCTCCTCCACCTATTTCTTTGTTTGCAAAATTTGGATTTATATAAAGAACATTATTTTCTGATTCGACTGAAGAGTCTTGATATTCAAATCCAACTCCTTCAGATTTTAGAGTTATATTTTTATTTAAAAAGTTAATGGCTTTTTGATAATCAATTTTCTGTGTTTTAGATCCTTTGATTATTGATCTATTAATGTAATGCCTTTCAAACTTTAATTTATTTAATTGTTTTATTATCTGTTCTTTTGTCAATTTTCCTAAGATTTTTTTGAATATCTGTTTTTTATTTTCTCCTATTGAATTAATGAAGCTATTGTTTGTGGTCCCTTTTTTAAATAACTTGAATAAATCATCTATAGTTTTATTGATCTCATTATTTAAATTTTTATCTTTATTTGGATCATGGATATTTGGAATTTGGTATTCAGTTTCAGATTTTGTTGTAGTTTTGGGTTTGGTTGAGGTGTTTATAGGTGGATTAGGAGATTTAGGTAATGGTTGAGGCTGTGTATTTTTTTCTAATTCATCCAAATCATTATTTATATTATTATTTTCATTCTCATTATCTTTCTCTTTCTCATTATCATGTTCGTTTCCTTTTTCATTTTCAATATTATTATCACTATTATTTGGAGATGTACAAGATAATCCAATTGTAATTAATATTTTTAAAATTATAAAGTGCTTTTTTAACATAATAAGTAATTTAATTTGTAATAATCATTATCAATATTTTATAAAGTTATAAAGAATTTACTTCATTAATAAAAATGTTGCCCCTTTCTTCAAAATTATTATATATATCAAAACTTGAACATCCTGGACTTAATAAAATATTATCTCCAGTTTTTCCTATATTATAGGCATAATTTACAGCTTTTTTCATATTTTCTGTTTCAAATATAAATTTGTCTTTAAAAATATCTTTTAATGAGTTATTATTTTTGCCAATACAAATTAATGCTTTAACTTTTTTATCAACAAGTTTTTTAATTTTTTTATAATCATTTCCTTTATCTTTACCTCCTGCTAACCAAATAATGGGATCTTCAAATGATTCTAGGGCTGCTTTAACGGATCCTATATTTGTAGCTTTAGAATCATTATAAAAATTTATGCCATTAATATTTGCAATAAATTCTAATCGATGTTTAATTACTTTAAAAGTTTCAAGAGATTTTATAATTTTTTTTGAATTTAGACCAACTATCTCAGCAGCTTTTGATGCAAGTTGTATATTTAAAATATTATGATATCCTTTTATGTGCATATCTTTCATTGATAAAAAAAGATCATTAAATATATTGACATTAGTGGAATCTTCTTGTTTAATTATTTTGTGCTTTTTTATATTATAATTATCAATTCTATTATTTATTAATATGTCATCGTTTGGAATAATAACATTATCTATAGAAGTCATATTTATTAATATTTTAAATTTTGCATCTGCATATTTATTTATATCATGATTATATCTATCTAAATGATCTTCAGAAATATTTGTAATAATTGCAATATCAGGTTTAAATTCTTTAATATCTTCCAATTGAAAACTGCTTACTTCAATGATATATATATCATAATGATTTTTAATGATTTCTCTACAAAAACTATTTCCTATATTACCACATAATGAAGTTTTTTTATGATTTTGTAAAATATGATGCAATAGAGATGCTACTGTAGATTTTCCATTAGATCCTGTGATTGCTATAATGGGGACATTTGCATATCTAAAACCAAAATCAAGTTCGCTTATAATATTAATATTATAAGAGTTGATTTTTTTTATAATTTCTGAATTATTTGGTATTCCAGGGCTTTTAACTACTTCATATGATTTTAAAATTTTATTTAAGCTGTGTTTACCTTCTTCAAATTCAATATCATTTTCAATTAATATCTTTTTATATTTTTCATTTATAATATTACAATCAGATACGAAAGCTCGTATCTTTTTTTCTTTTGCTAATAAAGCTGCTCCAATTCCGCTTTCTCCGGCTCCTAATATTGTTATGCTTTTCATATGGTGATATTAAAATATACTCGACGTATATCAAGATGTATCTAAAACCGGTTATTTTCATACAGAAAAGACCGATTATCAGATATTCTTCAAATGGAAGTAGTATAGACTTAATTTTCTTAAAAAAAATTATTTGTAGTAAATTGTTTGTTTTTTTTACAATAAAGTTACAAATAATAAAATAAAAAGAATATTATGTTTTAATTTTTTAAATTTTAAATATAATACTCAATTTAAATGAATATATTGCACTAATAATCAAAATTCAATTATAAATAATGGACATAAATATTAAGAGTAATTTATACAAAAGATTTGTAGTAGCTATATTAGGAATTAGCCTTTTTTTATTTATGATAATATTTGATAAATGGACTTTTTTTTGCTTTTTCTTAGGCTTAAAAATTTTGATTTTGTTAGAATTTTATAATATTGTCTCTTTAAAAAATAAAATATTACTTATTCCCAGTTTGACCTTTTCAATAAGTTCTTATATAATTAGTTTTTTGTTTTGTTCTGATTTAGTAAGAGATTATCAAATATTATCATTTTTTATTTTATTTCCATATATAATTATAATTTTAGCTCTTTTTCAAGAAAAAGTCAAAAATTCATTTTTAAATCTTTCATATTCAATAATGGGTATTATATATATTACAATACCTTTTTGTCTAGTTAATTTGATTTCTTTTTCAAATTATAATTATGATTATACTTCAATAATATTTTTGTTTTTAATAATTTGGGCAAATGATTCGGGAGCTTTTTTTATTGGTAAATTATTTGGAAAAAATAAACTTTTTAAAAGAATTTCTCCTAATAAAACTTGGGAAGGGGCAATAGGTGGAATACTTTTTTCTTTAATTTTAAGCTTTTTATTAAAGCAATTTCCTATTTTTCAAATTAAAATGTGGTATTTAACATCTTTTGTTATTAGCATAACCTCAGTTTTAGGAGACTTAGTTGCTTCTTCATTAAAAAGAAATTTTAATATTAAAGATTCAGGTAATTTCTTGCCCGGACATGGGGGGCTTTTAGATAGATTTGATAGTTTTTTAATTTCAATACCTTTTTTCGTTATTCTTCAATATCTTATAATTTTTTAATTATATCATTTCTCTTTTTCATAGATATATATCATTGGTGTTTCATTTTTAATATTTTGGACTATTTCTGGATAAACTCTTTGTAATTTATCAGAAAGATCATTGGCAAGATACCATCCCTCATGTTCATTGTTTTTTTCATCTGGATTTTTAACATAAGCTTTAAAATGTCCTCTTTCATCTGTTCCTGTATGAACTAATATTGAAGCTAAATTATATTTCTCTTCATTAAAATCTAATTCTAATTGATAATCTAAGTGCTGCCATTTAGAAATATTTCGACCTGGATTTATTAATAATAATACTTCGGGAGAACTATATGTTTTTGTTATCTCAAAAAGTTCAGATTCAGAATTGCATTTTTTACATAGATAGAAATAATTAGATTTAGCCAAAATTGATCTTTTGTTTTTTTGTATTGCATTTTTTATATCCCTATTTACATAATAATAATATATTGATTTGTTTTTATTAAAAGCATTTTTTGAAGATTTGTCATATATCATTATCTCAGAATTGTTTTTTGAGATAGTTATATATTGATTACATTTAAAACATTTATTTTTTTGTTTGATATTTATAGTAAATAAATTTTTTAATATTGAAAAATTCTTAGAAAACAAATAAAATATTGTTTTTGCATCAGATTGGCCAGACAAGTATTCGCTATTATATTCACCTAAAGCGTTTCTTAATTTTGAAGTTGCTTCTGTTGGTAATTTTAAATTTTTGTTTTCAGGATCTACTACAGTTAAATATAGATCAATGAATTCTGAAATTATTTTATTTATACTTTTATTTCCATCATTATTAACTTCATTTTTATACTTTTGCTTTATCTCATACATTTCTTCTAAAGAAGTATGTGATCTTAAAATATGAATTAACATTTGAAGAGGTGCATGAATGTAACAACTCATATCATACCATGTGAAGTTTTTCATTATTTTAGCTGGGATTTTATTTAAAGGAGATATATTATTTCTAATCAATTTAATTTGTTTTTCTATAGTTTCTTTTATTTTATTATATTTATTAGGAATAGTAAAATTAAGCTTCAATTTATATAGTATTCTTAAATATTTTCGCAAATTATCTATTATGTCATTTTCTGGATATGCTTTTTTAATATTATTTGCAATTAATTCTAAATCAGAATCTTTTAATTTATTTAAATCTATATTTATAGTTATATTTTCTTTATTTAAATCTTCTATAATTTTCTTTAAAATATTATTAATTAATATTTTGTTATTATTTATTTTTTTTAAAATTTTTTTTGCCCAAGGATCAAAAATAGGATGTTTTAAAATAAATTTATTTAAACCTTTTATAACTTCTGTACTATCCAGACTTAAAAGTTTCTGTTCTATCAAATATGGAGATGTAAATTTAAAAGTTTTTCGGTTTGCTTCAAATTTTGCATTTGGAATTTTTAAATCTTGAATAAGAGGACAATCTTCATAAATCTGGATATCTAAGTCATAAAGTAAATTTAATAAATGCAAATCATTAGAAAATGAATTACTTGAATTGGAATAAAGAAAAAACCTTATACTATTTATAATTCTTTGTTCCTTTCTAGGATATTTTTTTATTAAATCAAAAATAATAGTGCTAATAGATTTATTATCCTTAAATTTTTTTTTAACATACCGAGTTAGTATTCCTAATGGCCTTGGTTGATCTTGTTTAGTTTCAAACCAAAATTTATAAAGTTTTTCTTTATATTTTTCATCAAGTTTTGAATCTGAAATAGATTCTTTGATTACATTTTCATTGTTTTTATTTTTGCTTTTTAGAATATCTATAGATTTTTTATTATTGTTTAAAGAATTTAAATTTTTATTATTTTGTTTTAAAATATTTTTCAAAGACTCATTATTATTATTTTGCTTTTTTGAACTATCTAAAGAATTTAAATTTTGATCATTCTGTTTTAGAATATTTTCAAGAGACTTCTTATTATTTGATGATTTATGATCTGTATCTGTTCTATTTTTTTGAATATTACATCCAAATAATATAAATATTATCAAAAGCAAATTTTTCATTTTTTTTAAAATCATAATAATAGGCAAAATTAATATTTGATAATATAATTTTTAAAACTATAGGAAATTTATTGTAAAATATTTATATTTATAATAAAAGATTTGATAGGTTTATTATATAATCAAATTACAGATAATAAAAATTAAGCTATATTTTAATGTTGTTTTAAAATAAATGACCACGCAAATATAATAAATAAAATAAAAATAGTTTATAATTGCGATTAAAAAATATGGCATTGTTAACTTAGTATAGTTATTTATAAATTCTGTATTTTAAAACTTCAAAATAATTTTTAAAATGAAGAATTATTTTGCGAAAAACCTTAAGACCTATTTTAAATTAACAATGCCAAAAATATATATGGAAAATAAATATTCTATAATTTTGTTAAAAGATATAATAAAACTTCATAAAAATAGAATATGTAATTTCTAAAAGAATATAATACAAATCTAAAAACTGCTTTGTATATTGCGGTTTAAAAAGATTCAGCTTAATAAATAAACCAGAATAAATTTAATTTTAAAATGACAATTCATAAAGAAGGGAGAAGAATTTTATTAATAGTATTTGCCTTAATGTTTGCATTAAATTTGATTATAATCAAAAATTCAAATTTTGCATTTGCAAGCTTATTTTATACTGCTTCTATTACTGGATGTAGTTTATTTTATCTATGGATGGCTTACTTTTTTAGAGATCCTAAAAGAACTATTACCAAAAGTAACAAACATATCTTATCTCCAGCAGATGGTAGAATTATTTATATTGAAGAAACTGTAGAAGATGAATATTTTAAAGATAAAAGGCTTAAAATAAGTATTTTTATGTCTCCATTTAATGTGCATGTCAATAGAAATCCGATTTCTGGCAATATTAAATTTTTCAAATATCATGCTGGAAAATACTTTGTAGCAAATCATCCTAAATCAAGTAAAAAGAATGAAAGAACAACTATAGTAATCAGAAATGAAAAAGGATATGAAGTTTTGTTTAGACAAGTAGCTGGTTTTATTGCAAGAAGAATAAAATTTTATGGTAAACAGGGAGATGATGTTCAACAAGGTGATGAAGCTGGATTTATTAAATTTGGATCTAGAGCTGATATATATTTACCCTTAAAAACTAAATTAAGTGTTAAAGAAGGCGATAAAGTTAAAGGAGGGATTACTGTTTTAGCTGAAGTTTAATTTGATTAAATATTGGTGGTAATATATCTTTTTATGATGAATATTTTTAAGTCTTTTGATTTTCTATTTTAAATTTAAATAAAAAATCTTTTTCTTATATAGGTAAAACTTTTATATAAGAAAAAGATTTTTTATTTATTTTATTTTTCGTTTTCCACTTCCACTTCGCTTTTCTGGACTTTCATACCTTTCTTTAAAATTACTTGACTTTTATCAGTATAATTTATTGTAATAATAACTTTTACAACATGTTCCTCAGTTTCTTGAGCTTCATACCTAAAATAAATTAAATTATTACTTTTTTCTTTATTCTTAAGTATAGTTTTGAGAGCTGATCCTTTTGTATGGCCTAAATCTGCATAATCCCCTTTTAATTTTTTAGGTTCATTACCAAATACAGCAGCCAGTAATTTTTCTTTATTTTCTAAATTTTTTCTTGTTTTTAAATCTTGTATTTCATACCTTATATTACTTTTTTTATAATCTATTTTTTCATCTTTGAGATTTTGCAATTCAAGGATAAAAAAAGTATATTTACCCGTTTCATCTAAATTTTCTATATATTGTGGCTTATCAGGAATGCTACTTTTATGCAATAACACCTTTGCTTTTTGCTTTTTGCTTTTTTTATTCTTTTTATTTTGTTTTTTATTCTCTGACTTAGTTGTTTTTTGTTCTTGCTCATCGGGATTTATTTCATTTTGTTTTTCTTCGTTTTGTTGAGTTGGTTCTGTCTTTATTGCAGAAGAGTTATCATTATTTGGTGGAATATCAGATGTAGTCTCTGGCAAAGGAGGTAATTTAGTAATTAATGCATCTATATCTTTTTCTAAATTTTTAAGTTTACCTAAAATTTCTTCTAGTTCTTTTTCGTGATCTATTAAAGATTTATTGCGTTTCTTATACTTTTCAGAAATTTTATTCATTTCAGTTTTGAAAGACTCATATTTCTTAACATACTCTTTGTATTTAGGATTTTTTATTGTAAAGTCTTCTGTATTTCTATTATTTTCTAAAACAGAGCTTGTTATTCCGTTGTATTTATTAATGTCGATTTTTTTGATCTCTGTTACAATTTTTTCATTTACTTTAAGACGTTCATCTTGAAGATTTTTGTATGTTTTTATAAGTTCATTTAAAGCAGTTCGAAGCTCCTTATCAAAATCTGGTTTATTTTCTATTGTTTTTATTTGCTTTTGAGCTTTAATCAATTTTTTGTCACAACTATTAAACAATTTTTTAATATCTGTATTTTTTTCATCTATTTTAGAAGATATTTCAAAATTATTTTTATCTAAATTAATTTTAATTACACCAACTTCGTATTTTAATTTTTTTAATATGTCAGTTCCTTGAAAACAGCTTGCTATATATTTATAACCTTCCCCAAACATATTTGTGAGCTTTTGTGTAGATATATTCTTTATATTATTTATTTTAGCTAATTTCCCACTTCGTTCTTTTGTCTCCTTCTTCTCTTGTTTTTGATTCCCCCCCTGATTTTGTCCTGGTTTAACCACTGCCCCTTGTTTTTGATTCCCCCCCTGATTTTGTCCTGGTATAACCACTGCCCCTTGTTTTTGATTCCCCCCCTGATTTTGTCCTGGTATAACCACTGCCCCTTGTTTTTGATTCCCCCCCTGATTTTGTCCT